>DATAWG010000008.1 GCA_036267355.1 Pirellulales bacterium
TCGCCGACCTTGGTGCCTTGGCCCATCGCCCAGACTTTGACTTTCCAGGTGGTAAGATTCTCGGGCATGGTGAGGGCCACCTCGGCCTCCCCCTTGTCGTTCGTCTCGAGCGCCCCGACCCACAGGGCCGTATCGGCGAAACTCGAACGAATCGAGGGCTGGATCATTGGACGCGGTGGATCCATGCTGAACCTGATCGCGCCCGGCTGCACCATGCTCGTCACGTATTGCTCGAAGGAAAAGCCGATATCTTCCATCCAAGCTTTTTCGGGGTTTGCCCTGTTGTCGAATTCGCGCCACAGGTTCGTCTCTGTTTCCGGGTTGTGATCGCGTTTCCATCGCCAATAAAAGGCTTTGATGTTCTCGATGTTCGATCCGCCGGAGATGTATTCAACGGCTTTGTCGTAAATCGCCACAACGGCGGAGCCGACGATCGGTCGCCCGGCCAAATCGGTGAGCTTCAGCGCGATGGTGGCGGGCTGGTTCGGCCGGTATTCTTCGCGCGACGGCTGCACGGCGACATTCATCATTCGCGATTCCGGCGGCACGATGATCTGCCGCACTTCCGAATAGAGCCGGCCGTCGGCAATCGTCAGCCCTTCGACGAAGAAATTCGGCATGTCGCGCTTCAGCACTTGGATCGATTCGATCGCGGATTTTCCCGTGAGCCGCAGCAGCTTCGGCGGCAAATAGACGCCTCCCACCGGGCGGACGAACAGCAACACGGCCGAATCTGGCCGGGCCGTGTTGACCATCAGATTCATCGGCTGGTCGGGGGAATATTGCGGCCGATCGGGGATTAGTTCGAGATCGTCGAAGCGAAAATTCGAGCTGTCGACGCCTTGGCCGACGACGTCGAACAAACAGCCACCTTCGATCGAATGCTTCCGGTCGTCGGTGAGGTTGAAGGAAAGGCGGTATTGGCCCGGCTCGGAAGCCTTGATTTGCAGCGTCGCCCGGCCGTCGGGGCCGCTGGAAAGATTCCAATCGCGGACGACCGTTTCCTGCGGCTTGCCATTCTTGTAAGCGATCTTGGCGAGGCTTAACTTGCCGTCGCCGCGCACCGGTCGGCCGTCAAGCGATCGGGCGAAGCAATCGACTCGCACGACGTCGTCGACGTGATAGTAGCCGCGATCGACCCACACGACGACTTGAAATGGTCGCCGCGCCGCCAACACACTGCCGTTGCCCACCACCGTTTGCCGCGAAGCGTCGGTCACTTCGGCAGTGATCGTATATTGATGATCGCAATCCGGATGAATCGCCTTCGCGAGCGCGGTGTCGATGTCGATCGCCACGGTGCCATCGGAACCGATCGCGAGCGTGCGCTCGGCAACCACTTCAGGCTGCTCGATCGGCACGCCCGACCACGACGGCGACGGGCGCGGCGTGCACCAATCTGCCCAGCCGGGATACCAATCGCAATCGTAGCCGAGCCACCAATAGCCCGGGCCATACAGCCAGTCCCAATCGCCCGGCGGAAATGGCGGGGCGTCAAACCGGCTGCGGAGCACTTTGTATTTGACGGTCGCATGCGTCACGGGCGAGCCGAAATAGTATTTTGCGCGAATGGTTGCCTTGGCCCTTTGTCCCAGCACGAGCGGCTTGGCCGGCGCATCGATCGTCACTTCGAACTCGGGCTTTTTGTATTCCTCGACGCGGAAGCTCCCGCCGCCGAAATTGGCAAGCGAGAATTGATAGATGCCGAGCGTCGCTTGCGGCGGAACAACGAATTCTCCGTCGATCCCGCCATAGGCGTCGGTGGTGAGCGTCTTCGTGAGCAGCTTCGTGCCTTTCGGATCGCGAATCTCGACCGCGAAACTCTGATTGGCGAAATCCGAACCGTCGCGCTGATCGTATTTGGCGTGGCGAACCCAAAATTTGAATTTCACGGTCTGCCCCGGCCGATACACGGGCCGATCGGAAATCGCGAACACCTTCGTCTCGTTGTATTCGGCGTCGAGAAGATCGGGCGAGGCGATGTTCGTGAAGCCGAGGAAGGCAAACCGCGATTGCGGCGCCGTGGCGACAATAAGCCAGTCGAACTTCTGCTGGTCGGGCCGCGGCCGAACGATCAACTGGCCGTCGGCATCGGTGAAGTCGGCGAAATCGAGCGTCTCGACATCCGTCTTGCCGGAGGGCAACTGACGTTGCCGATAGCCGAACAGCTCGACGTTCGCCTTGGCGATGGGCTGACCGCTGGCCGCATCGGCGACATAGTAGAAGGTTCCATCGGCCAGCGGCTTCTTGACAATCACCGTGTTGTCGAGCCACACGAGGATCTGGCTCGTATTGCCGTCCGCGATCTGAGCCGACAGCAGATACGCGCCGGCGTTTTGCAGCGGCGTCGAGATCGTCGCGCGGCGATCGAGATGATGTTGCCGCGGCTTGAGTTCGAGATCCCACGAGGCGACTTTCGGGCCGATATATTGCTGCTGGTCGCTCTGGACGAGCCGCGCGCCGAGGTCGTGCAAATCGATCTGCGCGCCGTCGAACGGATGCGGGTTCGATTTCAAATAGGCTTTTACATCTTTGAACAGCTTGTCGAGCTTGATCGAATGGGCCTCGAAGCTCACCTGCCGGCTATTGCGGAAGCGGAAATCGACCGTGGCCGGCCTCCCCGCCGGCTGCGGCACGCCCGCTTCGAATCGGCCCCAATTGCCGACGATCTGATCGAGCCGCTCGCGGCGATGATTGTCTTTGCCAGGGCCATAATCGCGAATCGCCTCGAGCCAATAGTCGGCCGCGCGGTCGAGCTGGCCGCGATCTTCAAAAAGCGTCGCGAGCGCTTCGAGCGCTTCGGGAGCGCGGCCGGTTTGCGGCTCGGCCGCAATCTTTTGATAGATCTTGATGAAATTGAATTCCTCCGGCAGCTTGAACCGCCTGACGCCGGTGGCGAGCCGAGCGATCGTCTCCTCGTCGGAGAGGGTCTGCGGAGCGAGACCATTGGGGTCGGCCTTATTATCTTTCGCGGCGACACTCGCCTCGAAAAGCCGCGGATAATCGTCTCCCAACGTATTGACGCCAAACTGGCTCTGAAGGAACTGAGCCGTGGCAAAGCGAATCGCGTTCAATTGCCGCGGATCGACTTCCGCTGCTCGCGCGAGGGCCCAGCGCCAGCGCTCGCCATCGGTGGCGGCATCAGACCAGCGCTTCGGGGTAAAGTAGAAAATCGGCGTTCCATCGGCGTCGACCGGAGCCCCGAGGTTGTCGCCGGCCGACCAATGCAGATCGTAGTCCGGCAATTCTGAAAGATCGGTGAGCGATTGCAGTTGCCATGCTTGTGTCAGCGCTCGCCCAGATAAAAGGGCGTGCGCGAGATCGGTATAGAGGCCCGCGACTGCGGCATGCGACGGATCAGCATCGGCCAGTGGCATCGCGGCGACGAGAAGTTGCAAAGCGCGCACGCGGTCTCGCTGCGTCGCATCCGCCGACTGGCCGTCGCCGGCCGGGCTGCGAGATTTGCCGCGGTGAAACTTGCCGGCAACGATCGTGCCGAAATGGTTGAATCCCAAACAAGTGTTGGCGGCGGACCGGAGCAACCGCCAGTTTTTCGCATGCGTGCGAATTGCCGCTTCGCGAAAGTCGTCGAGTTCGTCGAGCCGGCCCAGTTCCTGCAGGGCGCGACATGCCAACGCCAGATCGTCGCCAGCCTGCCGCGGATCGTCGGCCGGATCGAGAACCAACCGTCGAAAGCCGTCGAAGGCATCCTTAAAATTGCCCGCTTCGAGTTGCTTCTTTAGGAGATCGCGCGATGGTCGCCCGACGGTTTGCGATCCGCCCATCGCGGCGATCCAACCGCTTGGAAGCAGGCCGGCCGCGAGCAAAGCGATCGCCAACAAGCGGGCGAAGCTGGTCGGCCGGCGGATGTCGCGTGGCGGATTCATGAATGGCTCGTCGGCCATGAGCGATTTTTCGGTGCCGTCGCCGTGGAAACTCGAACGAAAAGCCATGGCCCCGGGCTCACGCGCGCCGCGTTGTCGAGCTTGCCACGCGCGATCCCAATACGAATCACGCCCGGCCGAGGTTCGTCGGAATCTTTCGGTGCAGGGCGGCGTCGAACGGCCGGCGTGCTGGATTCGGCCGGTGCTAGCGGTTATTGTAAACGCAGTTCGCGTGCGTCCCGCCGGCTCGATCCCGCCTTTTTCCCGAAGGAACCGCCATGCATTTCGCCAGCCTCGCCAAGTTGTTCGCTTCCGTGATCGCGCTTGTCGGCCCCGCCCCGGCCGACCTGCCCAAGGACTTGCAATTGAAGCCGGGAGACCAGATCGTCGCGATCGGCGATTCGATCACGCAAGCCGGCGGCTATCTCATCGACGTCGATCAAGTGTTGGCCGCGGATTATCCCCAGTTGAAAATCCCCAAGATCATCAACGTCGGCATCAGCGGTCAGCATGCCGAACACATGGCCCCGAGGTTCAAGCACGACGTCGTCGATCGCAAGCCGCAGTGGGTGACGATTTCCGTCGGAATCAACGACGTGTGGCATCGGCTGGGCAAGCCCCACGATCCAAAGGTGCTCGAGGAATATACCAAGAACGTCACGAAAATGGTCGATCTGGCGCAGGCGGCCGACATCAAGGTGATTCTGCTTTCGCCGACGATCATCTTCGAGGATCCGAACAACGAAGGCAACACCCGATTGCTGCAATACATCGCGGCGGAAAAGAAAATCGCCGAAGCGAAGAAGTGCGAGTTCGTCGATCTCCACGCGATGTTCGTCAAGGCGCTGACCAAGAAGCCGGCCGATTTCAAAGGCAACTGGCTTACCGCCGATGGAGTGCATATGAAGCCGATGGGCGACGCCATCATGGCCCTCGGAATCCTGCGCGGCGTCGGCGTTCCGGATGCCAAGGTCGAAGCAGCACCGGCGGCGAGCAAGTAGGCGACGATCGATCAAGGTGAGGTGAGACGATGCGAATGTGCTCGGCGTTATCGTTTCCGGTTGTTTTGCTGCTTTGCGGCGCGGCGCGGACCGCCGAGCCGGCCGTCGGCACGGCCGGACTCGGCTTGGTGACAAAGTTTGTCTCAGCCGATTTCTGCGCTCAAGTCCATGTCGCTGTCGCTTGATCTCAGCGGCGATGCAATGCTGACAGGCACGCTCGTGGCCCAAAACGGCAACGCCGCCGAACACGTTCAAAAATTGATCCTCTCCGGTCGCGACATGCTTGCGGAGCTTTACCATCAGAACGGCGCGGCGGCTCTCGCCCAAGCTGGTCCTGGGATTCGCAGCGCTCTTGATGGGTTCATAATGCAATCGTCGCAGGGATTTACCGCGAAGGTTTCGCACGCTGCCGTGTCCCTGTCGCTTCCGTCCCCCAAGAATTTGCCGAATCTAGTCCGGGCCGCAGTTGCGCTCGTTGCAGGACCGGCAAACCCGGCGAAGTAGTCGGAGGCGCCGCACGCGGCTGCCGGCGTGCGCCTGGAAGCGTGCGCTCCGCCGTTTGGTGCCCTTGAGAATCGGTTGCGAAATATGGGATAAAGCGGCTAGAATGGGCTTGCCCGCCGGAAGCGCGCTTGTGGGACTGCTTCCGCCCGCCCCACCTTGATGCCAACGCGATTTCGATGCACCGCGGCTGACTTCCGCCTCGCTGCCGCGCATTTGGAGCGAAACCACCGATGGCCTTCGCGTTTCGGATTTCGCTCTCGCCGCGATCCAAATGGTTCGCGCTCTGCGCGGCTGTCATTCTCGGCTCAGTTTTAGCGGGTCCGGCGTCGCTGTTTGCCGGTGACATTCCGGCCGGCGATTTCTTCGAGGCCAAGATCCGGCCGCTGCTGGCCGCGAATTGCTATCAATGCCATGGCGATAAAAAGCAAGAATCCGACCTACGGCTCGATTCCCGGCAAGCGGCGATGAAGGGTGGTAGCGATGGGGCAGTGATCGTGCCGGGGCAGCCGGAGAAAAGCCTGCTAGTGCAAGCGGTTCGCTACCACGGCGACACGAAGATGCCGCCCAAGAAACCGCTGCCGGCCGATCAGGTCGAGACGCTGGCCACGTGGGTCAAGCTCGGGGCGCCGTGGCCCGATTCGCCGGCCGCCGGAGCGCCTTCGGCAAGCGGCGGCATCGCCGATCCGAAGCATCATTGGGCCTTTCAACCGGTGCGCGAGCCGGCGGCGCCGCGCGTGAAGAATGCGGCTTGGGTGAAGTCGCCCGTCGACGCCTTTGTCTTGGCGAAGCTCGAAGCCAAGGCGATTTCGCCGGCACCGCCAGTCGACCGGCCAACGCTGATCCGCCGGGCGACGTTCGATTTGATCGGCTTGCCGCCGACGCCGGCCGAAGTCGATGCGTTCGTTCACGATGCGACCCCCGATGCGTTTGCCAAAGTTGTCGACCGCCTGCTGGCATCGCCGCATTACGGCGAGCGCTGGGGCCGGTACTGGCTCGACGTGGCCCGATATGCCGACAACAAGGGCTACGTCGGCGACAACAAGAATCGCGAAATTCGCTACGCCTATTTGTATCGCGATTGGATCATCCACGCATTCAACAGCGATTTGCCTTACGATCAGTTTCTCGTCAAGCAAATTGCCGCCGATCGGCTGCCGCACAAAGATAACCTCGATCTGCCCGCGATGGGCTTGCTCACTGTCGGTCGGCGGTTCATCAACGATCGGCAATTGATTATCGACGACCAAATCGACGTGATCTCGCGCGGCATGCTGGGCCTGACGGTGACATGTGCCCGCTGCCACAACCACAAATTCGATCCGATTCCGACCGCCGATTATTATTCGCTCTACGGCGTGCTCAATTCGTCGGAGGAAAAGGAAGTGCCGCTCAAGCCGGGCTCGGCGGAAAAGGCGCTCATCGAAGAAGATCGGCCGCACCCGTCAAACTCGCACATTTTCATTCGTGGCAACTCGGGCAATCAGGGCGCGGAAGTGCCGCGGCAATTCTTGGAAGTGCTTTCCGGCCCCGATCGAAAGCCGTTTCACGACGGCAGCGGCCGGCTCGAACTGGCCCGCAAAATTGCCTCGGCCGACAATCCGCTCACGGCCCGAGTGATGGTCAACCGCGTTTGGCTGCACCATTTCGGGACCGGATTGGTCCGCACGCCGAGCGATTTCGGCGCCCGCAGCGATCCGCCGTCGAATCCCGAATTGCTCGACTATCTCGCCTCGCGGTTCGTGAAACAGGGCTGGTCGATCAAGCGGCTGCATCGAGCGATCATGTTGTCGAGCGTCTATCAGGAATCGAGCAACGGCTCGGCCAAGTCTGAATCGCTCGATCCGGAGAATCGGCTCTTTTCGCATTTCAACCGGCAGCGGCTCGATTTCGAAGCCATGCGCGATGCGCTACTTGCCGCGGGCGGCGAACTGGATGAAAAGATCGGCGGCCCCAGCATCGATCTGCTCAAGGAACCGTTCGTGCGGCGAAGGACCGTGTATAGCTATGTGGACCGCCAGAACTTGCAGGGACTCCTGCGGACATTCGACTTCGCTTCGCCCGATGCCCATAGCCCGATGCGGCACGTTACGACGATCCCGCAGCAAGCGTTGTTCTTGATGAACAGCCCGTTCGTGGTGCAGCAGGCGGAGCGATTGGCGGCCCGGTCGGAAATCGCTTCCGCGAGCGACACGGGGGAGCGGGTGCGGCGGATGTATCGCTTGGTTTACAGCCGAGAGCCGACGGCGGATGAAATCGCGCTGGCCCGGCAATATCTAGCCGCGCCGCCGCCGGGCGGAACTGGCGCGAAACCGCATCCCGACGACAAGCTGACCCCGTGGCAACGCTACGCCCAAGCATTGTTGATGACGAACGAGTTTGTGTACATTGATTGAGTGGAGGCGGACCACAATTTTTCGGACGGTGCGTTATGGCAAACGTTTCCTGCGAGCACATCGAGTTGGACAAAAACGGCGTTGCCCGAATTGCCGGCAGCCGGATCAAGGTGAACCACCTTGTGTTGATCAAGCGAATCGACAATGCGACGCCCGAGCAGATTCAGCAGTCGCTTCCACATCTGACGATGGCGGAAATTCATGCCGCGTTCGCGTACTACTACGATCACCAAGCGGAGATTGAGCGAGATATTACGTTCGCGAACGAGATGCGCGAGCAAGCGGGACCATCACCGATCGCGGCAAAGCTCCGTGCGATGGGCAAATTACCGTGACTTTGCAAATTTACATCGACGAAAATGTCGATGCTGCAATTCCTAATGGGCTCCGGCGTCGAGGTGTAGATGTCTTGACCGTGCAGGACGACGGTAATGCTGGCATGGAGGACACCGACGTTATCAATAGGCCGGGCGAGTTGGGCCGTGTCCTGTTTTCCAACGATTCCGATATGCTCAGGCAGGCGAACCGACGGCAGCGAGGCCTGGAGAATTTTTCTGGTGTGATTTATGCGCACCGGCTTTGGGTTCCAATTGGCCGCTGCGTTGACGATCTGGAACTTATCGCGAACATTTGCGAAACCGAGGAGTGTGCGGGGCGAGTTATTTATCTTCCGAAATAATAAATGCAGTCGGCAAATGCGAGAAGTTCATGGATCCGAAAGCGCGGCCCAATCATCGCGAGTATATCGAAGTGCTGCGGCGGATGACGCCGGGCGAGCGGCTTAAGAAGGCCTGCGAAATGTCCGATTTCGGCCGGCGGCTGTTTCGGGCGGGATTGCGGCAGCGCTTCCCGAATTTGTCGGAAGACGTCTTTCATCGCTTGTATCTTGACCGGCTCGACAAATGTCACAACACGAATTATTAGCCAAAGTGGTAAAAACGCTTGACAATGCGGGCATCCAATACATGGTTACGGGTTCGATGGCGTCGAGTGCTCAAGGCGAGCCGCGGTTCTCGTCGCGCTCGAGAAACAGCATGTTCGTGAGTTGCTGCGGTCTTTTCCTCCGCCGGAATATTATTTAAGCGAAACGGCCGCGATGACGGCGATTGAAAAGCTGCAGATGTTCAACTTGATCGATGTCGCGGGCGGCGAGAAGGTCGATTTCTGGCTGCTTTCCAACGAGCCGTTCGATCAAGCCAGGTTTGCACGCAGGCAATCGGTGGAGGTCGATCAACTCCAGTTTTACGTTTCGAGCCCTGAAGACACGATTCTGGCAAAACTGCGTTGGGCGAAGTTGTGCGGCCGGAGCGAGAAGCAGTTTACGGATGCGCTGGGCGTGTACGAATTGCAGCGGCCGGTGTTGGATTTGTCGTACCTCCATGAGTGGGTCGACCGATTGAATTTGCAAGAACTGTGGGCTCGCATCCAAAACGAAGCAGGCCCGACCGATTTACCGGATTGATTTCACCGAGTTGAATTTTGCTGAGAAAGGCCTTCGCCATGAACACCGAACCGCATATTAATCCGCCGGGTCTTTCGCGCCGCGATATGCTCTGCCGTTGCGGGGCCGGTTTCGGTGCGATCGCGCTCGTGGACCTGTTGGGCCAGACCGGGTTTTTTGCGTCTGCGGCACAGGCGGCCCAGGGCAACCAGGCAATCATTCCGATCAATCCGCTGTTGGCCCGGCCCTCGCCGCTGCCGGCCAAGGCGAAGCGGGTCATCCATTTGTTTCTCAACGGCGGGCCGTCGCATGTCGACACCTTCGATCCCAAGCCGTCGCTTGCCAAATATGCCGGCAAGAATTTGCCGATGAGCAATTTGCCCACCGAGCGGAAAACCGGCGCCGCGTTGCCGTCGCCCTATAAGTTCAAGAAATACGGTCAAAGCGGCATCGAAGTCAGCGAAATTTTCCCGCACGTCGGCAGTTGCATCGACGATATTTGCGTCATCCGCTCGATGCATGCGGATGTGCCGAATCACGAGCCATCGCTGGCGCTCATGAATTGCGGCGAAGGCCGGCAGATTCGCCCCAGTTTCGGCTCCTGGCTCACCTACGGCTTGGGCACGGAGAACCAAAACCTGCCGGCGTTCATCGCCATGTGCCCCGGCGGTTATCCGATTCAAGAATCGCAAAACTGGCAGGCCGGCTTCTTGCCCGGCATCTATCAAGGCACGTACATCGACAGCCAATTCACCGACATTGAAAAGCTGGTGCAATTCGTCCGCAATCGCTACAGTTCGCCTGCCGAGCAGCGCCGGCAATTGGACCTCGTGCAGGCGCTAAATCGCCGTCATGCCGCGGAGCGCCCCGGCGACGAACAACTCGAATCGCGCGTCCAATCCTTCGAGCTCGCCTACCGCATGCAAACGGAAGTGGCCGAGGCGTTCGATATCGAGCGGGAGCCGAAATACATCCGCGAAATGTACGGCTCCGGCACCCAGGCGCGGCAAATCTTGATCGCCCGGCGGCTGATCGAGCGCGGCGTGCGGTTCGTGCAAGTTTGGCACGGGCAAGGCCAGCCATGGGACAGCCACGACGATCTCGAAGTGCAGCATCGCCGGCTGGCGCAGCAGTGCGACCAGGCGATGGGAGCTCTACTGAAAGATCTCAAGCAGCGCGGTTTGCTCGAAGACACGCTCGTGATTTGCGGCGGCGAGTTCGGCCGCACTCCGACCGT
The DNA here is from genome assembly GCA_036267355.1 of Pirellulales bacterium. NCBI lineage: Bacteria > Pseudomonadati > Planctomycetota > Planctomycetia > Pirellulales > Pirellulales bacterium. The sequence goes on from DATAWG010000008.1 coordinate 10,461, forward strand.
GGAATTGCCGAAGAAGGGAAGCAACCAGGGAAAAGTGAACGGCCGCGATCACAACCACCATGGTTTCACGGTCTGGCTAGCCGGCGGCGGCGTTCGCGGCGGCCATGTCCATGGCGCGACCGACGAATTCGGCTTCAAGGCCGTCGAGAAGCCGGTGCACGTCCACGATCTGCACGCCACGGTGCTGCGGCTATTGGGCTTCGACCACGAAAAATTCACCTACCGCTACGCCGGCCGCGATTTCCGCCTCACCGATCTTTACGGGCAAATCGTCCCCGGCCTGATGGCATAACGTAGCAGGCACACTCCGTGTGCCGTTTGCCTCTCCTAGCGCGCTCGGCTGCCACAGTGCGCGGCGAGTTATAGCGGCGTGAAATGCATCGCGTTGTAGCGGCGCGGACGGCACACGGAGTGTGCCTGCTACAATGGGCGATCAATCGTTGTGATTTTGCACGTCGTCGGCCGCCGACGGTTCCGGGACGGCTTGATCCGGCCCATCGTCATCTGTGACCGTTTCCGCCTCGGCGTCCGGCTCGTCTTCCGTCCATTCGATGGCCTGGTTCGCGCAAACCAGCGCCAGTCGGCCGAGCAGGCGAAAATAGATGATGATCGCCGCAGTCGCCAGAACGGCCGCAAATGCGAATCGGGGCCATTCACCTTTCAGCCAAAGCGGCACACTCGTCAAGGCGGCAACTGTGATGACGATCGTCGATTCGCCATAGAACCAAATCCACGTGCCCGGCCGCTTGCGCAAGCAACGAAACACGGGCATTGAAAACGGCACGAACACCGATCCCGTCTCCAAGATCGAGAGCAGCACGAACGGAAACAATAGCACGATCGAAGGCGCGATGAACCAAAATTCCGGTACGGATTTTCCGCTCAGCCATGCGATCGTCACCCCCGGCAGTGCCGAGAGGAACAGCCCGACCGCCGGAAACACCAGCGACGGCAGGTCGTCGAGCACGAGCGATTCGGGCCAATTGTCGATGTGGTTCATGCCGGCCGCGGTGTCTTCGAGAATCGACGAGCCGACGGCCCAAGTCATGGCGATCCAAATAAATCCGAACAGAACGGCGGGCGCGAGCATCACCAGCGATCCGATGGCGATTCCGCTGGTCCAAAAATCGCGTCCCGCCGAATGCTGACTGAGCTCGATGATCCACCAGGCGAGCGTCAATTCGAGCGTCAGCGTGAATGCCAACTTGATCCATTGCGGCAGCACGTCGAGATAGAACGGGAATTCGAACACGCCGCTCAAGAACGCCCGATGCGGATCGGCAAGCGTCGCATGGGGCGTGAATTTCTCGGCCTTTTCGCTCGCCTTGGCGAGCTCGGCCTGGTGCTTTTTTTCTTCCTCTTCGGCCGCGGCTTCAATCACATGCTGCATCCGCGAACTTGCCGCCTCGGGCAGGTCGAGTTGCGGTTGCAACTGAAATTCGTGGTCGCGCTGCGGCGGCCGCTGGGATTGTGGCGGAGGAGCGAATGCCGCGGATGGCAACGGCGGCGGCAGCCCAACGTCGGGCGATCGGGCATCCGCGATGGAGTCGCCGGCCGGCTTCCGCGTCTCGACATGCGGCAACTCGACCGACGGCACTTGCAGGTGGGACGAAGTTTCGGCGCCGGCTGCGTCCGGATGAGGCACTTCCGTCGGCGGAATGAAATATTTCGGTCCCTCGGCTTGAGCCGCCTCAGAATGCTCGGCCGTGGCCGGCGCGGTCTCCGCTTGCCGATCCGTTAAATCCCCGAACAGCAAGGCATCGATCTCCGCGGCAACGTCGGCCGAGTGGGAAGCATCCACGGCGTGGGGAACAATCGTCGCCGTCGGATTGGATCCCAGCGGCGCGGGAGCGGGCGGTGGTGCGATTGTTTTCGGTGCGATGGAGACAACTCGCAACACCGCCCCGCACGTTGGACACTTGAGTCGTGTCCCGGGGCGGACTTGCGGCACCAGAACGCGCGCACCGCAGCCTGCGCACATCGTCGGCACCGCGATATCGCGAAAGGAAGCCATCGTCGAACGAGTTTGAGAAGCATCGAAGACGAGCCCGTCCGAATTCGACGGCCGCTGGCCCCCGGCCGTAGCGAACGTTCGCTAGCTACCGCGGGACGACACACTACCACGAGGCATCCGGCTACCGCGGAGCGCCCGGCAATCGCCTGGCGCTCGGGTCAGTCGGCGGCTTGTCCAACAGCAGGAATTGGAACAGATCAATCAATTCTTGCCGGCTCAACTGATTTTCCAAGCCCTCCGGCATCAACGATAGCTTGCTGATCGTGCTGGATTCCACTTCGCCGCGGGGAATCGTTTCCAGCTTGCCCCCCTGCAATTTAAGCACGATCCGTTGCGGGCTGTCCTCGACCGTCAGGCCAGTGAGCGCGCGGCCGCCGGTCGTTTGCACGATTCGGGCCTGATAACCGGCCCCGATCACGAGGCTCGGATCGAGCACGTTCGAGAGCAATTGATCGAACGATGCCCGGCCGTTGGAGGTGATGTCGGGCCCTACGTCTTGCCCCTCGCCGTAAATCCGATGGCATTGGGCGCAGATTTTTTTGAACACGGCCCAGCCGCGCATCGGATCGCCGTGGTTCTTCAGGAGCAATTCCTTCGTCTGCCTCGCGACTTGCTCGCGCTTTGGATTCCGCTCGGTGCGCACGCTGCCCCATTTCGCCAGCACCAACGCCGTGAGTTCCTTATCGTGGCTGGCGAGCAACCGTTGCACTTGGTTGACATTCAGTGCCGACGCGGGAATTTTCTTCTCGCCGATGGCCGTCAAAAGCGATTTGGCCCAAACGGCCCGTTGCGTGAGCAATTCGATCGCCTTGGGCTGCAAGTCGGGATCGAGCTTGCCGTATGCCGCCAAGACGGTTTCCGCGACGCGCGGGTCGTCGCTGTGTCCGAGCGACGCCAAAACCGATGCTCGCAATCCGGCAGAAGATTTCGCCGGGTTCTCCAAAATCGCCGCGACAGTTTCCAGCAGATCAGGAGCGCGGGCGCTGATGAGTGCTCCGAGCGCTTCGATACGCCGATTGTCCGCATAGCTTGCCGAGGAAAACACTTCGCGCACCGCCCTCAGTACGGCCGGCTTTGGATCTCCGAACGAAACCATCAGCAGCGCGACGTCGAGCCTGAACGGATTGCGCACGCCGTCGGCCGTTTTGGGGACGACAATCGAAAGCAAACTCGGCTCGAGCATCGTGCGCAAGTCGTTCAACTGCTTGCCGGCGATCTCGCGGGTTTGGATTTTTCGCGCCAACAGGGCCAGCGCATTTTTCGCCGCCACATTCGAGCTTGCATCCGAGGTGAGCAGCGTTTCGAAAAGCAACGCGATCGGGTGCGGGTCGGACTTGCTGTTCGCAAGGATTCGCTCGACCAGCCGCGGCATCAAGGCACTCAGCCCGGGCGATTTGCGGAGTGCAGCATCCTTGGCGATGCGATCGACCACCGCGGCCGCATGAGCTTCCAGCCGAGGTTGCAGATTTTGCCACACGATCGCCGGAATCAGCGGATCATCGCCGGCATTTGCGAGCACGTCGAGCAGCAAGGTTTCCGGATTCGGGCCATCGAGTTTTCCGGCTGCAATCGCCACTTGCAGCTTCACATCCGGCGACGGATCGGCCGCTAACTCGAATATTTTTGGAGCAAATCGCCAGTCAAGGCGGTTGAAATTTCCAGTTGCCCTAACGCCCCATGCCCGGATGCTCGGATCTGCGTTCGATAATAGCTGAATTTGAAAATCGAGGTCGAGCGAACCGCTGCCGATCAGCGCCCAAAGGGCTTGCAACCGTGCTTTGTGTGGCGCGGATTTGTCGAGCACCAATTTTTCCAGCATCGGCCGCGAGGGAGCGCTCTTCGCCTCGCCGCGCTCGGCCAACACGCGTCTGGCTGTCTGGCGAAAATAAATGTTGCCGCTCTTCAGCCGTTCGACGAGTTGCTCATCGGTCTCTTTCGCGAGATCAAACAGCCCGGCCGGCGGCGTGTTCTTGTATCGCAGCCGGTAGAGCCGGCCGTATTTCCGATCGACGCCCGCTGGATCGCGGCTGGCGTCTTGGTAGCAGTGGTACCGGTCGTACCAATCGAGGATATAGAGGCAGCCATCGGGGCCGATCCGCTGCACCACCGGCATGAACCACACGTCGTTGGCGGTGAGCAAATCGGGAGCCGGCGTTGCCCGGTACGTCGAGCCGTTGCGATGCAGTTGGTCGACATTGAGGCAATTGCCGTGGATATTGCCCATCACCAGTTTGTCGCGATAGGCCGGCGGAAATGCGTCGCTATCGAGATACACCAGCCCGCAATACGCGGCCTTCTGATGGCGGAAATTGACGATCGAACCGAGTTCCCAGGTGAACGGTGGATATGGGCCGCCCTGGCGATGGTAGTAGCCCGTCTCAGTCAGATGCCAGAGATGATCGATCACGCAGGCGCTGACGAACGCGCTCCCTTCCGCATCCCACGCCAATCCCCAAGGATTGCTCGTGCCCTGGCAGAAAAGATCGAACTTTCGCGTGCGAGGATCGATGCGATAGAGAGCGCACGTGAATCGTAAATCGCGATCGCCCTGCTTGATGTGGGCTTCGTTGAACACGCCGTTGAGGCCGTAGAGATCGCCGTCGGGGCCCCAGGTGAGATTGTTCGGCACCTCGTGCGTGTCATAACGGCCGAATCCGGTCACGACGACTTCGCGCTTGTCGGCCTTGCCCGTCCCCTTCGTGTCTTGGAGAAACAAGATGTCGGGCGAATCGGCCACCCACACGCCCCCATGCCCGACCGCAATGCCCGATGGAATATTCAAGCCATCGGCAAACGTCGTGATCTTGTCGAATTTTCCATCTCCCTTGGTCGATTCGAGCACTTTGATCACGTCGCGACCCGGCCCGGCGTCGTGCCGCGGATACTCGAAACTTTCGGTGATCCAAATTCGGCCGCGCTCGTCGAACGTCATGGCCACGGGATTGACGATGTCGGGCTCGGCGGCCACGAGTTCGACCGAAAAGCCTTCCGGCACGACCATCCGCTTGATGGCGTCTTGCGGCGAGAGCGCCGGCCCCGGCGGTTTGTCCTGCGCCCACGGGAGCGGCTCAGCGGCGCTGGCCGTCAAAGAGCGCGACGCAACCGCAAGAAAAATAACCAACAAGACGAGCAGTCGTGAGCGTTTGGGCATGGCAACTTCGACGGAGGGTGGGAAAGTTAGAACGAGTTTTGCCGTTTGGGCTTTGATTATGAATGCCGTGCCGTCGCACGGCAAGCAACAGCGCATCGGCTGCATACGCTGAAATTCCGCGACGCCGGCTGCGATTAGCTCGCTACGAAGCGGCCGCGCTTGGCCGCGGTGTCGACGACGCGGCATACGAAGTCATCGTACTCGATGCCGCCGGCGCGCAGCGCTTTTGCCAGTCCGGCCCGCGGACCAGCATCCGGATTGGCGTTCACCTCGAGCACGAAAATCCGTCCCGCGCGATCCACTCGCATATCGACGCGGGCATAATCGCGGCAACCCAACAGGCAGAACGCCCGCCGCGCCGCATCGGCGATTACTTGCCCGAGCGCCGGCTCGACTTCGGCCGGACAGCGAGCTTGCGTTGCTCGATCTTCGACTCCCTCCATGTCCCATTTCCCCTGATACGTGACGATCGGCCATCGCAGTGGGCCGCCGAGCTGGAATTCTATCTCTGCAAGCGGCAATACCCGCGGCTCGGGCAGCGCGACAACGCCGATATTGAATTCGCGTCCATCGATGTAGCGCTCGATCAATGCGGCGCCAAAGCCGTCGGTGATCATGGCCGTTTGGCGCTCGACGGCCGGCCAATCCGTGGCGACGCTGTCGTGATCGATCCCAAGGCTCGCATCTTCGCTGGCCGGCTTGACGAACAGCGGTCCTTCGGCAAGCCAGTCCATCAACTGCTTTGCGGGAAGCGGTTCATCACGGCCGACGCGCACGAACGGCGCCGTCGGCAGGCCGGCCCCGGACATCAGCCATTTGGCCCGCGCCTTGTCGCGCCCCAGAGCCAGGCATTCCGGCGGCGAGCCGGTGTAGGGGATTTTGAATGTTTCCAGCAGTCCGGCCACGTAAATTTCGCCGGCCGTCGTGCCGCCGAATTCTTCGCAGAAATTCACGATCACATCGGGCCGCCGCGACTCGACAGCGTCGATCAGATCGCTGAGGCTGTCGGCCAATGCAAATTCGCCGACGGCATGCCCGGCCGCCAAAAGAGCCGACCGAAATGCCGCCACCGATTCCAGCACACCCGCTTCTTGGTCATAGGCTGGATGGCCGGGCGACCTCGCGGGCTGGTTGTAGAGGATGATTATTTCCACGGACAGTTAGCACTCTACGATTCGTTCTTCGCTGCCGCTCTTGGCATCGTGCCACACTAGCCCGAAGCGTAAGCGAGCCACTGAGACTTACCCTCGCTAACGCTTCGGGCTATTGTTTCGCAACATGTCCGCAATTCCTGGCGATATGAATGGTCCGGCTTAAATCTGCTCGGCCACCGCTAAATCTGCCCAGCAATGGCGTTTTCCGCAAGCCGTTCCATTGCCGCTTGCACGATCCGCCCGATCAGGTCCGGATATTCGACGCCAACCGCACGGGAGATGATCGGCAAATCGCTGGTCGCAGGGTTGAGCCCCGGCAACGGGTTCACCTCGAGGAAATACGGCACGTGGTTGCGCAGCCGGAAATCGATCCGGGCCACGTCGCGGCATCCCAAGGTGCGCCAAACGGCCAGTGCCGCTGTTTCGACCGCTTGCAGATCGCTTGCCGAGAGCCGGGCCGGGCATTCGTAGCGCACCAGATCCATGTTGCGCTTCACTTCCAAGCTATAAATGAACGGCCGGCCGTGGGCATCTTTGGGCACCACGCGCATCACGCCGAGCACCTGCCGCGGCCGATGGCCGACGACGCCGACGGTCAACTCGTCGCCGTCGATGAATTCTTCGACGAGCACTGGTTGGCGATAATGGGTCACCATCTGTTCGACGACTTCCACGAGCCGATCGGAATCTTCGACCAGGTTCGTCTGATGGATGCCTTTGCTCGAGCCTTCGCAGGCCGGCTTGACGATCACCGGCAGGGGCATCGTCGTGAGCCGGCGGCGGATGTCGACCGTTTCGTCATCCGCTTGGCCGTCGGCCTGGAAACGATGGTCGACCACGAGCCAATCGGGTGTTGCCAGGCCTGCCCCGCGGACCAACTGCTTCGCGCATGCTTTGTCGAGCGTTGCCGAGAGCGTCAGCGGGTCGGAACCGGTGTAGGGGATGTCGAGCATTTCAAGCACTGCGGGAACGCGCGCTTCACGCGATCGGCCGCTGCCGGTGCCCTCGGCAAAATTGAAGACTAGATCGGGCCGGCTACCTCCGACCAACCGCCGCAAGAGCGGCAGGCCGTCGCCCAAGAGCTCGACCTCATGGCCGAAGGATTCCAGCGCGCGGCTGATTGTTTGAATCGTTTCCGGCGAATCGAATTCCTCTTCGGCGTCGTCGATCCAATTTGCGGTCGAGTTTGCCGGGTCGTGAGAATTGGAGGAGGACGAATGGGGGCTGGAGGTGCGGAGATTGTAGGTGAGGCCGATTTTCACGTTCGTGTCGCTCCTGTTGCGGCGCGTTTGCCCTGCGAAGCTCCTGCTCCGCCGAAGGGTTCATCGTATAAAACGTTGGCGGGTGTACAAGCCCCGCGGATTGCCAGGACGGCGGCGCCGCTGATTGCATTGCGCGGGGGAAGCCCAGGGAAGGCCAGGAGAGATCATTCTATTGGCGCGGCGGGGCCGGGGCCTTCCCTGGGCTTGGGGGAGTTTGTATGTGCGGCGCGACTATTGGAAGTCGCGCGAGTGGGTGCGAATTTCATTCACGCGGTCGTTCATGTTCTCCAATCGCGACACCAACACATGGATCACCCCTTTTTGATTCTGCAACCGGCCGGCGGCGATGAAAGCGGGAGCGGTTCGGGCGACGGTGTAAAATCGCTCCCATACGTCGATCCGCACGATGAGATTGGCCGTGCCTGTTTCGTCTTCCAAAGTGACGAACGTGATTCCCTTGGCCGTGGCCGGTCGCTGGCGAACCAACACCAAGCCCGCCACACGCACGAATCGGCCATCCTCCAAGCTCGCCAGTTTCGTGGCCGGAACGACGCGCAGCCGATCCAATTCGCGGCGAAAGAACGCGATCGGATGCGATTTGAGCGATAGGCCGGCCGTCTGGTAGTCGGCAAAAACCTCTTGCCGGCCATCCATCGCCGGCAGCGCGAGCGGCGGTTCGCTGTCGGCCAATTTATCGAACAGCGGAAATGTCTCTTTGGCATGCGCCGGCCGCAATGCCTGCCAGAGCGATGCGCGGCGGTTCAACTTCATCGATTCAAACGCGTCGGCCCGCGCCAACCGCTCGACCACCGACGGCCGCACGCCACTGCGACGGCTGAAATCGTCGATCGAGCGAAATGGAGCAGGGGGACCGTCCCCTTTTGCGGAGTCCGCGGAGCGGGGACTGTCCCCTTTTGCGGAGTCCGCGGAGCAAAAGGGGACCGTCCCCTTCGAGGAGCGGGTGGCGAAGAAAAAGGGGGCAGAGCACAGGTGCCGGGGGCCAGAGGCGAGAGTGGCGGGGGCCGGTTTGCCATCGCGAGCGGCTTCGATCAATAGCGCTTGCGCCTGTGGCAGGCCGACGACCATTCGCAGGCCCAAGCGGATCGCCTTTTCGGTTTGCCACTGGCAAGCGCAGTCTGTCAGTGCCGATGGCGGCGGCGCGGGTTCAACGCTGGCAGACTGCGCTTGTGTGCCACTGGTTCCGCCAGTGCATTTGGCACGATCACGTTCCACACACGGCACTGGCAGAGCCAGTGGTACACGGCGCGATTCCTGAGAATTTTGGGCGTTGCCTAGTGCACCCTCGCTAGCGCTTCGGGCTAACGTGGCATCGTCGCTAGCGCTTCGGGCTACTCGGGCGTCTTCCAGTTCCTGACCCCTGATCCCTGCCCCCTGTCCCCTATCCTCCTCGTCTTCCAGCGTGCAATCCCAGCGGCTGTGGTTTACGTCGATCGGACGGACTTCCACGCCATGCTCGATCGCATTACGCACCAATTGGGCCGGCGCGTAAAAACCCATCGGCTGGCTGTTGATGAGCGCGGCGCAAAACGCCGCTGGATAGTGGAATTTCAGCCATGCCGAGACATACGCCAACAGCGCGAAGCTGGCGGCATGCGACTCGGGAAATCCATATTCGCCGAATCCGCGGATTTGCTTGAACAATCGCTCGGCGAATTCTTCCGACAACCCACGGGCCCGCATCCCTTCGAGCAGCTTAACGCGGAAGCCGTCGATCACGCCGGGCCGCCGCCAGGCCGCCATCGCCCGCCGCAATTGGTCGGCCTCGCCCGGCGTGAAGCCGGCCGCGACGACGGCCAATTGCATCGCTTGCTCTTGAAACAGCGGCACGCCGAGCGTTTTTTCCAACACGGCCCGAATCGCGTCGTTCGGATATTCGATCGGCTCTTCGCCGGCCCGCCGCCGCAGATACGGATGCACCATGTCTCCCTGGATCGGCCCGGGCCGCACGATCGCCACCTCGATCACCAGGTCGTAGAAACGATTGGGCTGCAGCCGCGGCAACATGCTCATCTGGGCCCGGCTTTCGATCTGAAACACGCCCATCGTGTCGGCGCGGCAAATCATCCCATACACTTCGGCGTCGCCTTCGGGAATGTCGGCCAGCGTCAGCCGCCGGCCTGTTGAAAAAGGGGACGGGCTCCGAGCGACCGACGGGTGTTGCTGCGGTTTGTGCGTTGCCGCGAGGTGCCCATCCCCTTTTTCAACAGGTTGGTATGTTGAAAAAGGGGACTGGCTCCGAGCGACCGCCGAATGTTGTTGCGGTTTGTGCATTGCCGCGAGGTGCCCGTCCCCTTTTTCAACAGGTTGATAGTGTTGCTCGATGAGGTCGAAGCATTTGTGAATCGCCGTCAGCATGCCGAGCGAAAGGCAATCGACTTTCAAAATGCCCAGTTCGTCCAAGTCGTCTTTGTCCCATTCGATCACGGTACGATCTTCCATGGCGGCATTTTCGATCGGCACGATTTCGCAAAGCGGCCCCTCGGTGATCACCAGCCCGCCGACGTGCTGCCCCAAATGCCGCGGGAAGCCCAGCAACTCGCCGACCAGCCCCAAAAGCTGCCGGCCGATGGGCGATTGCGGATCGATGCCGGCCGCGGCGCAGCGCTCCGCCGGAAGCCGACCGTGGTTGTCGAGCGTTTTACAAAGCGCATCGACGCGATCCAACGACAGCCCGAGCGCCTTGCCGACATCGCGAGCCGCCGAGCGCGGCCGATACGTGATCACTTCGGCCGTCATGCCGGCCCGTTCCCGGCCATATTTTTGATACACATATTGGATCACCTCTTCGCGCCGCTCGTGCTCGAAATCGACGTCGATATCGGGGGCTTCATTCCGTTCGCGGCTGATGAACCGCTCGAAAAGCACATCCATGCGCTCGGGATCGACCGAGGTGACGCCCAGGCAAAAGCAGACGGCCGAGTTGGCCGCCGAACCGCGTCCTTGGCAAAGAATTTCCCGCGATCGAGCAAACATCACGAGGTCCCACACCGTGAGAAAATAGGCTTCGTAGCGCAGTTCCGCGATCAATCGCAATTCGTGTTCGAGCAGCTTCCGCACCTTTTCCGGCACTCCGCCGGGATAGCGATTGCCGGCCCCCTCCCAAGTCAGCCGAGTGAGATATTCCAGCGGCGTTTGCCCCGCCGGGGCCAGTTCTTCGGGGTATTCGTAGCGCAGCTCATCCAAGACAAACGTGCATCGCTCGGCCACCTCGACGCTGCGGCGCACGGCGGCGGGCACGCGGGCAAACAGCTCGCGCATTTCTTCCGGCGATTTCAAATGCCGGGCCGCATTGGGAAACAACAGCTCGCCCGCTTCCGCCACGGTGCAGCCCGCTCGCGTCGAAGCCAGCACGTCGGCCAATGCCCGGCGCGAGGGATGATGAAAATGCACGTCGTTGGCGGCCACCAGCGGTAGCCGGGCTTTTTGAGCCAGGTGAATCCGCTCTTCGAGCACGCGATCGTCGTTCGGCCCCCGATGCAGCTCCGCCAACAAATAACACCGATCGGCGAATATCTCGCGGTATCGCGAGAGCTGTTGCAAGAATGCCGGGTGCCACTCTGTGGAATCGGTAATAGTGCCCACCACCAGGCCGAGCAATCCTTCGGCGTGGGCGGCGATATCGTCGAGCGTGAGCCGGCACTGGCCTTTGGGAGCGTTTCGCCGGCCGACCGTGATCAATCGCGACAGCCGGCCGTAGGCTTTGCGATCGGTCGCCAACACCACAAGCGGCGGCGCATCGATGGGCGTGAGTTCGGCGCCGATAAGCAATTTCAACTTTGCTTGCTTGGCGGCTCCCCAGGCCCGCACCACTCCGGCCAAACTGTTTCGATCGGTAATCGCCAATGCCGAGTAGCCGAGCTCCGCGGCGCGATACACGAGTTCATCGGGATGCGAGGCCCCTTCGAGAAACGAGAAATTCGTTTTGCAATGCAATTCGGCATAGGAAACGACCGTCTGCCGCGGCACCGGTGAAACGGGCGGCGTATCGGCGAGTTGTCGGCGATTGCTGTCGGGTTGCTCAGGCATGGGGGGAAGGCTGTGAGGCTTGAGGCTTGAGGCTGTGAGGTACGAAGGCGATGGCGGACGCTGCGCGTCCTTTCCTCAAAGCCTGACAGTCTCAAAGCCTCACAGCCTTCTTAATCGAATGCTCCGTGCAAAAACCATTGGTCGTCCGACAGGCGGCGGAAGAGCCAGAAGCGGAGGCCCGCCGCCGTTTCGATCCGGTAGTAATCGCGCTGGACATAGCGGCCACGCCACCAACCGGTTTGAATTCGTTCGGGGCCCCAGGCTTGGGCCACGCGATGAATGCCGTGCAGATCAAATTGAATCGGCGGCCCCTCGGGAACCACCGACAACACCTCCAGCCGGATCGGTTCGGTTTCCAGGCGCAACGGGCGGGGCAGGAGTTTCCAACGCGAGTTCTTCGGCGACGCGAGGGGCGACGCGAGGGGGACAGTCCCCTTTTGCTCCGCGGACTCCGCAAAAGGGGACAGTCCCCGGCCGTTCTTCCCGCTTGGCGATGACAGGGGGTCAGGCACATTTTCCGGCTTCCGGTTCGTGCGCAAATTCTTTCCGCTACGGCTGGAAAATGAGCCAGACCCCTTTCGCGGCACAGCCTTTCGCGGCACGACGCCCGCCAACGGCTCGTAGCGAAACGCGAATTCGGGCTGAGCGTCGGGCTGGGGCAAAGCTCGAACCACCGCTTCGCGTCCCAAGCGATTGCTGAGCCGATCGACCAGCTGCGCCACCTGCCGGCGGCTTTCGCGCTTCGACGGCTCGAAAAGCTCCGGTTGCCAAGCCTGCAACGGCGCAGCCGCCAAGACCGATAATCTCACCGCCGTTACCGGGCCGGGCTGAAAAAGGGGACGGGCACCTCGCGGCAACGCATCGAGCGGAGCCGCGGCGGACCGTCGCTCGGAGCCAGTCCCCTTTTTCAGCCCTACAAGCGCGGTCCGATCCAATTGCATTTGCGTCAGTTCCAAAAGATGCTTCGCCTGCGCGCTGGCTCGAAACAGGCCGACGACAAATTGGATCGTCTCGCCCCCTTCATGCTTCAAGCGGCATTCCAGTTGAATCGCGCCTTGCTGCCGTGCGACCAATGCCCGGCTGATGCGCTCCATGAGCTGGCCGAGAATCGCGTCTACCGCCTGCCGATCTTCGGTGGGATATTCCAATTCGATGCCGGCCGCAATGTCGGGAGGCGGACGATGCGGCACGATGATTTCCGAAACCGCGCCCGTGGCTTGATCCAACCGCAACAGCAATCGTGGGTCGAACCGGGCGGCCAATGCTTCGCGCGGAAGACCGAGCAATTGGCCGATCCGCTGAATGCCCAACTCGGCGAGAATTTCGACTTCCGCTTCCAAGCGCAGGGCCGCGATCGGCAAATCGGCCAAGGCCCTGGCCGTTTGTCCCGGCGGCACGATCACGGGCGAAAAATGGCTTCCCGCTTCGGCCTCGCCTCCCTCGCTAGCGCGTCGGGCTAACATGTTAGCCCGAAGCGCTAGCGAGGGAGGCCCGAAGCGAGCCAGCGCCCAAGCGGCGCCGAGCGTGTCGGCCAATGCGGCTCGCACCACAAAACCCCAGCGATGAAATGCCCGCATCAATTGCTGCACCAGCGACGCTTCGCTTCCAAACAGCGCCGCCAAACCAGTGACGTCCAACAAGAGCGTGTCGCCGCCGTCGATGCCGACGAGCGGGCTGAACTGTTCGGAGCGGCAGGCCAATTGTTCGAGAGCCGCTCGATCGGCCCGAGGATCGTGCTGCTCGAAATAGGCCGCCGGCACGAGCCCCCTGGCTTCGGCCAGGGGCATGTCCACCGTGATGCCCTGCCGGCCCGAGCAAGCGACCACTCGCAATGCCCCGCGAACTTGCCCGTATAAAACGACTTCGCGGCCCTTAAGCTCCGGACGATTGCTTCGCACCCGCTGCAACGGCCAATGCGGAAGCCATATCGCGAGCGTGCGATTCTTGGAGCGTTCCTGTTTCATCGTCAAGCTCCAGTTGAACGACTGCCCCGGGGGTGCCATTTCGACAACGAACCACTTCCACACGCAAACGCCGGCCCGCGGAGAAGGGGACGGGCACAATTTCCTCACAGGGCATCGGAAATTGAGCCAGTCCCCGGGGCGCGCCAGTCGAGGGACGCGCTTCCACGAGCAATTGCATGTCGGACCAAGCCGGATGCCCACGAACGCTCGGCGGACGAATCAATAGCCCGATGTTTCCGGCGCTTTCCGCGGCAAGCTGCAATTGGCGAAACGCTTTGCTATCCAGCCGTTCGGGCCAGCACACGACCCCCCCCACGCCCAGGCAACTGAGCGACTGATTCAGTGCCCAGAGAAAATCCTTTCGGGTTCGCGGGCGGACAAAAACGACATTGGCCAATTCGATGCCCAAATTGGCGGCGGCGGGGGGATGGAACGAGCGGCCGCGGTCGATCACCACCAGGGCTCCCCCGTCGCGGCATGCTTCCCGGCTGGCAATCAGGGCCAAGGCCGCTCCGCCGCTGCCGATTTCGGCGAGATATTCCACCAGCGTGCCGCGATGCAGGCCTTGCCCCGGCAAGATGCGATCCAATGCCCCGCAGCCGCTGGAAAACGAGGGAACCGCCGGGCGGCGCGCAACTTCCAATCGCTGCACCTGCTCTCGCAAGGCGTCTACGATTTCGGCTTGGCTGGAGGATGCTAGCATGCTATCACTATACGTCCGTACATTATCATGTCAAGAAGATAAACGAAGCAGGCCGCCGCGCAAAGAGCAAACTGCCGGCCCCCCCTTCCGAGAGAATTCGCGAGCAGGATCGATATCGCAAGCGAGCAGCGGCAGTAAATACGGAAGTCGAACTGCCGCCCCCGATCGCGGCAGGCACACTTCCGTGTGCCGTTTGCGGTGCTATGTGCGCAACGCCCCGCGAGAGGCAGACGGCACACGGAGTGTGCCTGCTACGTTGGGTGCGGCCAAAGGCCGCACTCGCGGAGCTCCAAAACTTCTCCGCAAGTTGCGGAGGACATTCAATCGGTAACAAACGAACGGTCGAAATCCTCGCGACGCGCGGCGAAACGGCTCAATTGTAGCAGGCACACTCCGTGTGCCGTCTGCCCCGCTCTGTGTACAACCCGCCGCGGAGCGCAGACGGCACACGGAGTGTGCCTGCTACGTTGGGTGCGCCCCTTACGGCCGCGATTGGTGATTCGTGGTTCGCGCCGCAACGTATTCGCGTCTCTCGCGCAATTCGTGGTTTGGCTAGCTTTGAATCCGTGGTTCTTTCGTGCCAGCACCGGACCAGCATCGCAGAAATGTGGTGGTTAAATATTAGCCGTGGTGATTCTAGGGCCTGAATGCTTGGGGCGCCGCTGCACGGAGCCGAAAAAATTGTCGTTCAGCCCTTCCCTGTCTCGGTACACTATTAGGTGACAGTTATTTGGTGGTTGGCCGAAACGTGGCGCCTTGTTGCGTTCGGCAGGCAATTTTCGAAGGAGCGATCCACTTCAATGGCTGCTCGATGCAAGAGATTGCGGGAGGAACCGCGAATCGTTTGATCCAGCAGTCGCATGCGCGGGGGAGAAAGACAGAGGAATCTGCCATGCGGTCTCTATTGCGAGGAGTGGTGGGTGCGTGCGTGGTTGCGTCGGCGGCAACGGTTTTAGGACAAACCAGTGATCTGCCAAATCTGACAAGCCGGTTGGTTGTGGTGCGGTTCTCGATGGCGGGGGGCCGAATCGAGGCCACGGCCGATCAACCGGGCTTCGAACGCGAGCAAACCTCGACGATCGAGCCCGGACGCCATGAAACTCTCTCGGTGAGCACGAACAACGAAGAGGAAGCGTCAGTCAAATACGATCTGGCGACTGACACCGAGCAGCTCTCGGTAAACGTTTCCGACGGCTGCGATGTGTCGATCTCGCGTCATCCGGCAAAGAAGCCGCACGCGGCCCAGGTCGATTTCCAGCAGCCACGAACCGGGCCGATCGTGCTCACTGTCGAACAAGACGGTGTGAAGCGCGAAATCCGGGGCGACACCGTTTGGTATCTGCTGCTGTCCGAGCCCGAGCTTTGCCGTGAGCATTTGCTTCCGCTGTTGGCGATGCTGCGCTCCGACTGGCGGTTGGTGGAGACGGCGCAAGCGATCGAATCGCAAATGCTGCGGATCGCGGGGGCATATCGAGAGGCAAATCTCCGCCGCTGGAGCCGCTTGGTTGGAAATCTGGCCAGCGATCAGTTCATGGTTCGCGAAGCGGCGGATCGCCAACTGCGCGCCGAAGGGACTGTTGTGCTTCCCTTTCTGCAATCGCTCGACCGCCATCAACTCGATTTCGAGCAGGCATCGCGGATCGACGGCATCGTCGACATGCAGGCCGAGTCGACGGAAGACACGCCGGAGCAGGAAGCCAGCCAGTTGATGGACAATCGATCGCTTTGGGCTGTGTTGCTGAATCGCCCGCAGGAAAGTACGCGGCGGACAGCCGCTCGGCAGTTGGCGTTTCTTTTGGGGGACGGATCGATCGAATTCGATCCGGGCGCGCCCGAATTGGTTCGAAAGGCGCAGGCGGAAGCGCTCCGGAAGCGGATCGGCGCGAATGCCGCCGCAACGCCGAACGGTGGGGCGAAATAGCGGCCGCCTTTGAACCGCAAAAAAGTTGCGAAATCGCAAGCGGAGGCTGGAAGCTCGCTTGCGGTTTCGCGCCGCTGCGTGTGCCCCGCGCTACCCGCGTTGGCTGCGCGGCACATATTCGCGCTCGGTGGGCCCCGTGTAGATCTGGCGCGGGCGGCAGATGCGCTTGTTCGGGGAATGGTGCATCTCCATCCAATGGGCGATCCAGCCCGGAAGCCGGCCCATTGCGAAGAGCACCGTAAACATCTGGACCGGGATGCCGAGCGCTCGATAGATGATTCCCGAATAGAAATCGACGTTTGGATAGAGCTTTCGCTCGATGAAATAGGGATCCGACAGGGCGGTTTCTTCGAGTTCCTGGGCAATGTCGAAGATCGGGTCGTTGATCGAGCGCTTTTTAAGCAGCTTATCGCAGGTGGCTTTGATGATCGTTGCGCGGGGATCGTAGTTTTTGTAGACGCGGTGGCCGAAGCCCATCAGCCGGAAGCCGCCGTCTTTTTGCTTGGCCAAGTCGACATATTTCTTAACGTTGCCCCCTTCGGCGCGAATCTGTTCGAGCATCTCGACGCATGCCTGGTTGGCCCCGCCGTGCAACGGGCCCCATAAGGCGCAGATTCCGGCCGAGATCGAAGCGAACAGGTTGGCGTCGCTCGAACCGACCATCCGCACGGTCGAGGTGCTGCAATTCTGCTCGTGGTCGGCGTGGACGATCAAAAGCAGGTTCAATGCCTCGACGAAATCGGGATCGATCTGATACGGTTCGCACGGCACGGCGAACATCATGTGGAGAAAATTCTCCAGATACGACAAATCGTTTCGCGGGTAGATGAACGGCTGGCCGATCGATTTCTTATAGCTGCACGCCGCGATCGTCGGCAGCTTGGCCATCAGGCGATGGACCGAAATCTCGACTTGGCTTGAATCGCGCGGATCGAGCGAATCTTGATAGAACGTCGACAGCGCTCCGACGACGGAACTGAGCGTGGCCATCGGATGGGCGTCGCGCGGCAAGCCGTTGTAGAACGACCGCATGTCTTCGTGCAGCATGGTGTGCCGCAGCAGCGAACCGCGGAAGCGGTCCCACTCGTCGTCGGTCGGCAGCTCGCCGTAGATCAACAGGTAGCTGACTTCCACGAAATCCGACCGCTGCGCGAGCACTTCGATTGGATATCCGCGATACCGCAGCACTCCTTTTTCGCCGTCGAGATACGTGATCGCGCTGGTGCATGCACCGGTGTTGCCGTAGCCTTCGTCGAGCGTGATGAAACCGGTTTGAGCTCGTAGCTTGCTGATATCGACGGCCGGTTCCTGTTCGGTGCCGACGAGGACCGGGAGGTCGACTTCGTGTTTGCCGACTTTCAGTTTGCCGATGTCGCCGGTCGCGACTTTGGATTTTGGCGCGGTATCCAGCGTCGAGCTCATGGTGCATCCTTCTGGCGGTACGGAGAAATCGGGCGCTTCAGGCAAGCGAGCACAATGAATTTTATCGGCCCGGCAGCGTTTCGACAATTCAGTCGGAATCGACGCTCGCGGCGTTCGGTCGTGCCGCCTGCGGAGCCATGGCACACGATTTATCCGCCATCCAGCGCAGCAAGCATATCACTGTAAGAGCCGCACCGCAAATCGTCCGGCATCAAGCCAAACCGCGTCGTCAATTCGTCGACGAGGCGCCGCGAGACGGTTTCGTCGGCGGAATCGGCACAAACGGCCTCGAACTCCAGATAGTCGCCGAGCGATTCGACTTCATCGAGATGGATTCGCACGTTGCGGTGCCAATAGATTCGCCGATGCTTGCGCACGACCGCGCGAACGCCGAGCGCCGCGGCCAATGCTTCGCCGAGGCCGCGGCAAGCGCCGACTTCTACCAGCCGATAGTCGCTCGCTTTCGGTTCGGCGCGATCGGCTCTTTCGTAGCAGATCAATTGCCCGCCGCGGCCGTCGATTTCGCGCAGCTTCAGCCGGCCGCGGCGGCAGTGGAAATAAGTGTCGCATTGCGTTTGCAATTCGACCGGCCGATCGGCCAATGTTTCGGCGAGTTTACGGGCTGCCGCGGGATTTCGCAGCCGCGCTTTGAGCTCGAGATTTCGCCGTGGGTTGCTCACGATCCTGTTCGCATTGGTTCGCGATTCCGCAAGCCGGCTGTGCCGCGGCAAAAGCGCTGGCCGCCTGCCCCGAACGGCCGGCATCGATTGACAGACGGCCGCTTGCTTTCATAAAACGATGGGTGGATGCGGGGCATTCGTCGAATCTTGCGAAGCATTTCTCGTTCATCTCCACGCGGCTCGGTTTTTACAAGGGGCTTCGCTATGAAGACCTGGCTTCTCTGCGGCGCGGTAGCGGTGGTTGGTTCGTTCGCCGGTTTGTCGTCGGCCCACGCTCAGGTGCCCTCGATGGCGTGGCACGGACTCAAGGCGGCGGAGTTTCCGCAGGATCCAGGGCTATGGATCAACACGGCGCCGCTGCGCTTGGACGACCTGAAGGGGAAGGGGGTGGTGTTGTGGTTTTTCTCCGATCAATGCCCGCGCTGCAAGAAGAAATGGCCGGAGCTGATGGAATTGTCCAAGCTGTTCGAGGGGCAACCGGTGCTGTTCATCGGGGTCAGTTCCGGCGCGCCGCGAGAAGTGCTCGACAAGTACGTCCATGAAACGAAGGTCACTTGGCCGATTCTGGTCGATACCAGTCGCAAATACGAGTTGGAGTCGCAAATTTCGCCGCCGATCAGTCTGCAGAATATCTGTCAGTTGCGCGTCATTACTTCCGACGGACATTTGCAATTGGCGAACTGGGAAGACATTCCCGGCACGGCCGCGGCCGCGCGGAAGGGGGCGACATGGAAGGTAGATCCAAACGAGGTTCCGTTCAAGCTTGTCGCCGCATGGGAGGGCGTCGAGTTTGGCAACTATCGTGCAGCAGGTCCGCTGCTCAAGGCGGCGCTCAAATCGCCGGATGCGGAAATAAAGGCCGGCGCCGAAAAGCTGATTGCCGCCGTGCAGCCTGCCATCGACTCGATGGTCGCCGACGCGAAAAAGGCCGAGGAGAAGGGTGACATCTGGGCAGCCTACAATCTCTACCGTGCGATCGACCAGAAGTTTTTGGATTTCGACATTCCCGACAGCGCGGTCGAGGCGAAGAAGAAGCTTGCGGAAGATCCCAAAATCCGAGCCGGGCTGGCGGCTCAACGCGATCTCGATCGGGCCAAGAAGCTTCTTGTTTCGAGCAACCCTGTGGTCCGACAGAGGGCCGCTCCGATTTTGCAGAAAATCGTGAAAGACTCGCCCGACAGCAATGCCGGAAAGGAAGCGCAGAAAATTTTGGGCGGCGGCTACCGGCCGTAGGCGGATTGCGGCGGGGGAAGCGCTGCGGCATTTGGGCCATAGGCTGGGGGCAGCGCTTGACCCGGCGCCCGCACTTGGGGAATTGCCGCTCTGCCGGGCGGAACCTGGCCCGCCGGAGCTTGCCCCGCGTCGTCGAAGATCGTCCAGATCGTCGTCTTGTTGCGGAGTTTGTCGAGATACTCGGCAATATTTTTCTTCGCGAGATCGTCCAATAGCTTTTTCTTGATGTCGCCCTGTGCATCGCGGAACGGCACCGTGCCGGCCAACTTGCGCTCGATCACGCGAATGATGTGAAAGCCATCGGTGTCTTCGATGATTGTGCTCATTTGGCCCACTGGCAGAAGCGGGCTGAACAGCGCATCGTCGAGCACTTTGGAGACAAGCGCCCCTTTGGTGGTCCAACCGCGATAGCCGCCGTCGGCGGCGGTCGGTCCTTGCGAGAGCTTTTTGGCGACTTCGGCGAACTTTGCGCCCTTGAGCACGTCGTTGCCCATCGCCGCGATCGCCTGATATGCCGCCGCTTTGTCGGTGAAATTGGCGAATGAGGCCGTCAGTTGTTCCCAACGAGCCTGCGAGGGGAACGAAAAATCGGCCTTATGGTCGTGGTAGTAGACCAAGGCCGTATCGAAATCGATTTCCTTCTCCGGTTTGGCGTGTTCGGTGAGCCACTCGTGTGCCAGCGTTTGTTCGAACGCTTGCTGTCGCTTGCGGTCGAGCGAAGTGCCATATTGATGCAACACCGCGTCCAGTTCGGCGGTCGTGTTGACCTTCACCCGCTCCATCATTTGTTTGACTTGTTCTTTGTCGAACTGTTCGTTGACCTTGCTTTGAAAATCCTTGAGCCCATCGGGAGGGATGGTGGCCGTGGCTTCGGTCACCAGCAGTTTGACATCGATCAGATTTTTCATCTGCTTAATCAGTTCTTGGCGTTCGCCGGCGAGCTGTTCGGGCGGAGCGCCGGCCATTTTGTCGGCCAGATAGGCTTCGTAGCGTGGGCTCAATTCCGACGCCAGCACCGCCTCGGGCCCGACAACTGCGATGACCGCCGCGCTTTCCAACGGCTTAGCAGGCGGAGCGCCGGCCGGCGGGACATATACCGAGCGGATTGAGGAATTCGAGTTCGGGCCCTGGGCGCCAGAAGCCCAGTTCTGCGGCTGAGCGACCGGCATCGGCTGCGTCGGAGCGGTGGTCATCAAGCGGTCGAAGGGAGCGCCGGGGCTCGTGTTGAAGCCCGGCAGCGGTTGGCTTCCATCGCCATATCCGCCTGCCGGAGCGGGCCCGATCGGGGTCGGCGATTGTGCTTGCACGACGCCCACCACGCTTAGCAATCGGTTTGCCGCGGTCGGGCCGAGGCAGAGCGCTGCGGCGAGCGCCAACGTTGCCGTGAGAAAGGCCGGATAGAGAAATCGAGTCACGCGCCACCGGCTTGGGGTCAGGTCAATCGAATTGAACCGAACGTGGGTCGTAGCACCGACAAGGGACGGGCGTGCACGAGTCTAAGTTCGGCCGAAAAATAGCTTCCGTTTTTTGAGCCCCTCGCCCTGCCCTCTACCGCAAGGGGACAGCGGGCTGTGGAGAACTATTTTGTGGCCGAGTCTAAGCCGAACTCCAGACCCGGGGAAGGCCGGGAGAGAAGTCTCCGAAAAGCAAACCGCACGGCGGCCTTTCCCGGGCTTGGCGCCCGTCCGCCCTAGGCTGCGCGGGGTGGGATTATAGACAAGGCCGGCTCAGGGCCGCAACATCGATTTCGCGGCCGCAAACAACTCCTCGAATGTCGCAATGCCCTTTTGCAATGGAAGATAGGCGCTGCGATTGTCGACGATCCGAAGCCGGCCCGGCTTGATGGCCGCAAGTTGCTCGATGCGGCGGCGATTTCCGTAATCGAAAACCAAGAAGCCGTCCTCGCGGCGGATCGTGTCGATCTTCCAATCGGCGGCCGCGATCCGCAGCTCTGCCAGCCGAGCCAATCGTCCGACCGGAGCGGGCGGCGGGCCGAAGCGATCGATCATTTCCGCCTCCAAGGCGGCCAGTTCATCGGCCTTCGAAACGCGGGCCAGCCGGCGATAAAGATCGATTTTCAATCGCATATCGCCGACGTAGGAACGCGGAATATAAGCCTCGCCGGGAAGGTCGATATTCACATCAAGGGTCACCTTCGGGGCCATCTGCTTCATTTGGCGAACGGCCCGTTCCAAAAGCTCGCAATAGAGTTCGTATCCGACGGCGGCAATGTGCCCGCTTTGTTGGGTGCCGAGGATGTTGCCCGCCCCGCGAATTTCCAGATCGCGCATGGCGATGGCGAAGCCCGCCCCCATGTCGCTAAATTCCTCGATCGCTCGGAGCCGTTTGACGGCGGTGCCGGAAACGTATTTGCCGGGGTCCAACAGCAGATAGCAATAGGCCCGATGCTTGTATCGCCCGACGCGGCCGCGCAATTGGTGCAAGTCGGCCAGGCCATACCGATCGGCTTCGTCGATGAACATCGTGTTGGCGTTGGGGATGTCGAGCCCGCTTTCGACGATCGTCGTCGCCAGCAAGATGTCGAATTTGCCGGCCACGAAGTCCAACATGACTTGTTCCAATTCGCCCTCGGGCATCTGTCCATGGCCGATGCCGATGCTTGCCTCGGGAACGATCCGCTGCAGCTTGGCGGCCAACAGGCCGATGTCGTTGACGCGGTTGTGGACAAAAAACACTTGTCCGCCGCGATTCAATTCGCGCAACACGGCATGGCGAATCAGCGATTCGTCGAAGCGGGTGACACGCGTTTCGACGGCCAGGCGATCTTCCGGCGGCGTTTCGAGATTCGAGATGTCGCGCAGGCCGAGCAGCGACATGTGCAACGTGCGCGGAATGGGCGTGGCGGTGAGCGTCAGCACGTCGATCGTCTGCCGCAAGGTTTTGAGGCGCTCTTTCACTTCGACGCCGAATCGCTGCTCTTCGTCGATGATCACCAAGCCGAGGTTGGCAAACGCGACGTCGCCCTGGGCGAGCCGGTGCGTGCCGACGACGATATCGATCGCACCCGTTTTCAATCCGGCCACGATGCGGCTTTGTTGCCGAGCGGTGCAAAAGCGGCTGAGCGCGGCGATTTGAAATGGAAATTCGGCCATCCGCGCCGTAAACGTGCGCCGATGTTGCTCGCAAAGAATCGTCGTCGGCACGAGCACGGCAACCTGATAACCGGCGTCGATCACTTTGAACGTCGCCCGCATGGCGACTTCAGTCTTGCCATAGCCGACGTCGCCGCAGAGCAGGCGGTCCATCGGGCGCTCGATTTGCATGTCGTGCTTGATGGCGGCGATGGCGGTGAGTTGGTCGGGCGTTTCGCGATAGGGAAACGCCGCGTCGAATTCTCGTTGCCAGGCGGTATCGGAAGGAAAGCGAATGCCAGGGCGCGACGACCGCACGGCCTGCAATTGCAGCATCTCGACCGCCATATCGGTGACGGCTTGTTGGGCGGCTTCCTTTTGCTTGGCCCACAATCGGCCGCCAATCCGCGCAAGCGCCGGTTTCGCCTTGCTGCCGCCGACATATTTCTGCACCAACTCGATGTTCACGGCCGGCACGTAAATTTTCGTCCCGCCGTGGAATTCGAGTTCCAGGTGTTCTTCGACCTGATCGTGCTTGTCGAGCAGCTTCAGCCCGCGATAGCGGCCGATGCCATGGGCCAAGTGGACGACGTAGTCGCCTTCGCGGAGGTCCAGAAAACTATCGATCACTCGGCCGAGCTTGCGGCGGCTTGGCCGGGTGAGATCGCCGCGGTGGAACAATTCGTTTCCGCTCACGAGCACGATCCGCTGGTCCACCAGCCGAAAGCCGGACTGCAGATGGCCGACGGTGAAATGCAATTTGCCGAGCGAGGCGAGCCGGGTGCCGCTGAAGATTTCGGAGAGCCGCTGGGTCTCGGCTTCGGTCTGGCAGATCAGGGTGACGTCTTGGCCCGATGCGGCGGAATCCAGCTCGTCGCGCACTTTGCCGATATCGCCGCTGAACCGCTCGACGCTTTCGATCCTCAGGTGGCAGGTCGCTTCGAGCGAGCCGCTGGCCACGCCGGCCGCCGTGACCGAAGGAAAGCGATAAATTTCGGTAAGCACGTCCCTTTTTTCGTGGACCTCTTGCGGACGCTCGAGCCGGCCCGAATAGTGTTTCGCTTCTTCGTCGATTTCCTGCGGCTCGACGAGCATGATCCAACTATTCGGGCCGAGGTAATCGGTGAGATAGGCGCGATGCCCCGCGTCGGGCCGAAGAACCGTGATTTCAACCGCGTCGAGCGATTCGAGGCTTCGCTGGGTCGACACCTCGAACCACCGCAGCGATTCGATCTGATCGCCGAACAGCTCGATCCGCACCGGGGCGTTCCAATCCGGCGCGAACACGTCGACGATTCCGCCGCGGGGAGAAAATTCACCCGGCAGGCCGACGGCCGTCGTATTGTCGAATCCCCCCTCGGCCATCCAGCGAAGCAAGTCGGGAACATTCAGCTCATCGCCGACCCGCAGCACGCGCGTCTGCCGAGCCAAGGTGTCCGGCGGAGGCACGGGTTGCATCAGGCTTTGGATGCTGGAGACGAGCAGCAGAGGGGCGAGGGGCGAGGGGCGAGGGGCGTGTGACGCGCGGGGGGAACGCGCTCGGGGACTGTCCCCTTTTCTGGAGTCTTCGGAAGAAAAGCGGACCGTCCCCTTCGCCCCCAACTCCCCTGCGGCAGCTAACCGCTTCAACACGCGCAACCGGTCCCCATGAATATCGTCGTCGATCTTGCCTTCGCCGGGGCTTGATTCCCAGGCCGGGAACCGCTCGGGATGCAGCGTCGTGAACAGGGCCAGATCATCGCAGAGCGGATCGATGTCGGCGGGCCGCGGGCAGACGACCAGTAGCGCCCGAGGCGCTTCGGCGGCCAAGGCGGCCGCGGCAAGCGCGCAGCTCGAGCCCCAGACTCCGCCGAGCGTAGCCCCGTGCCCCGCCTTCAGCGCGGCCACGACTTCGGCAAACCCCGCGTCTTCCCGCAATCGCTCGGCTAATTCCAACAGCCGCTGCATGACATCGGCTGTCGTCTGCGACTCAACCATGCTCCCTGACAATCGGTGCTAGCGGCGGACCCGCAACCAAAGTAGCAGGCACGCTCCGTGTGCCGTCTGCCCCGCTCTTTGCGCAACACGCCGCGGCGCGCAGACGGCACACGGAGTATGCCTACTACGATAACGGCGTTTTGTCGCTCCTTACAAAGTATCGAGTGCCGTCACCAATAATCTCGTTGCGCCTACGCCCCCCTTGACGGCACCATGGGCGCCTGTTCGGTCGCCGACGGGACGCGATCGCCAATCGCTGTCTCGCCCGAATCGTCGGCGGCTTCCAGCAGCGAATGAACTTTCTCCTCTTCAACCTCGTGCATCATCTCGGCCACCTCGCGGCGGGCGGCTAGATAGTAGCACACTCCCACAAGCGCCACCGCCAGCATCACGATCCGATTTCCCAACGATACCAGCACGCCCAAATCCTTGTTCGGCAGCGTGATGTGGTCGATCGCCGGCGTCACATTTTTGTAGAGATAATCAACGAGCAGTTCGATGGCCCCCAAGCCGTTGGCGGGCAGCGGCACCACGCCCGCGATCGTCGTCAGCGGCACGATCACGAAATGCGTTTCGAGCGACGGATGCTCGCTGAGCAATCCGGCCGCGACGAGATAAAAGGCCAGGAACAGCAGGCTCTGGGCTACCACCGTGATTCCGAGCGACATCGCCATGACGCGCTTGTGGTTGCGATAATAGAGCATCGCGCTAATGAGCCGTTCGCAGGTGCGGCCGACTTTCGGCAAGCCGCCGAGCCAGCGGAGAATTCTTCCGCCGTCGAGATCGGGCATCATCAGCAGAATGATCGCCACGGTTCCAATGCCGGTGCAAATAAACGTTGCCCGGCACAGCAGCTGGATCGTGCGATCGTCGGCCGAGCGCCACAGGCCGGTGGCCAGCATCGCCACGCTGGCCATTACGAAAATGACATACAGCCCAATCAAGCGGTCGATGACGACGGTGGCGACTGCTTCGGCCCGGCGGGCGTGGCACTTGCGGGCGGCGAAGATGGCCTTGAACAAATCGCCGCCGACGGCCCCCAGCGAGACGAAATTCAGCAAAAACCCCAAGAAGCCCAGCCGCAACGCATCGCGGAGCGAAAGCGGAAGATCGTGCGCCCGCAGCAGCCAGAACCAGCGGATGATCGTCAGTAGCACGCCCAGAAATGTCACCACCAGGGCGGCAGCCAGCAGATGCCACCGCTTCGGTTCGTTCCACAATTCGCCGAAGCTGTCGTTGCGATAAATATCGCGCACCAGATAGGCGACGATACCGAGCAAGATGCCCCATTGCAGCAGCTTGACAATAAGCTTCGTGGGAGAGAACTTGGCGGGAGCGGTTTTCAAAGGGGGCTTTCCGGCGTGCTGGCAATTCGGGGTCGTGGTACGTTTTCAAGTAGGTCAGGCTTTCCAGCCTGACATTCCTCGGGCTTCGTCAGCCTAGAAAGGCTGACCTACGGCAACCGTACCTCTACCGGATTCGAACGATGCTTGCGAACTTGACACGTGTGGGCAACAGTGATAGCTTTTTTGTTCGCCGCGGGCGTGGAATCCCTTGCCGGGCGAATACGATTTGCGGATACGATTTTCCGCGGCAAAGGTCGATATACTAATTCATTGTACGGTTGGACTTGAAGGTCAACGTGTGATTCTGGGGGATTAGCTCAATTGGGAGAGCGTCTGGCTGGCAGCCAGAAGGTCAGGGGTTCAAATCCCCTATCCTCCACTTTTTCTTAACGCGGGCGACCGCCGCAACCAAAGCTCGCAATGATTCCGACGCAATCCGGGTCGGAAGGTCGGAATCGCTTTGCGGCAACATCGTCGCACGGGCGATAAATAGCGTCAAGGCGAACGTTTCGGCGCAGAGAACGCAGCACTCATTGCTGGGCATCTAAAGTCGCGTCCGAGCCTGAAAGGCTCGTTCCGTCAGTCCAGGGCGGAGCCGGTTGAGCGGCGGAGCCATGGCTCGTGGTTGCTTGCGATGTGCTGCCCGGCCCTGATAGGCGCCGTTCCATTTCGTGTCGCCTCGTTGAACGGCCCATTCAGGGCCGGGCGCATTGCGCGGGGTATTTACCCAGACCTGCGCCGCTTACGCGGCTCCGGGCTGGGCTGGCAGAATCGGCCCTTCAGGCCGAGATGCTAGCCAAACGTCCCTCGATACCGGCGATTCGCGCGCTACTCGCTTTTGCCGGCGCTTCGTATTAGTCTATGGCAGATTAAATGGCACGGCTGCAACCGAGGTTGCCGGGCCGCCCAATTGTCAGGCCACTTCTCTCCGCAGCTGACGGTCAACGATGGAAGGCAATCCCTACAAGCCGCCGCAGGCGATCGCCGCTGCGCCGCCGATGTCGATGCAGTTGCGAACGCAACTCTCGACGATGATGTTTTTGCAGTACGCGATTTGGGGCGCATGGCTGCCGCTGCTCTGGCCCTATCTGGCAAACCATCTTGGATTCAACGGCCATGAGATCGGCGATATGTTTGCCGTCGGGGCGCTGGGGGCGATCATCGCTCCATTTCTCGCCGGACAACTTGCCGATCGCTATTTTTCGACCGAGAGATTTTTGGCCGTCAGCCATTTGATCGGCGGGGCGCTGATCTGGGTTCTAGCGTCGCTCACGACCTATTGGCAGTTTTTGGCGTTTTCGTTCGTCTATTCGCTGGTTTATTCGCCGACGCTGTCGCTTACGAATTCGTTGGCGTTTCATCATCTACCCGATCGCGATCGCGATTTCGGACAAGTGCGAATATGGGGCACGATCGGATGGATCGTGGTCGGCATGTCGGTGGCCCAATGGCTGCTGCATCACTACACGCCCCCCGGAGCAAGTGCCAACGAGATGTTGCTTTCCCAGGCCGGCGGCATGGCCGACGCGTTCCGCCTGAGCGGCATTCTCGGCATCGCCATGGGCTTGTTCTGCTTCCTCCTGCCGCACACGCCTCCAAGCCAGGGCAAGAAGAAAAATGCCTCGGTCGAAGCGCTCGGCGAAATCAAGAAAAACCCGCTGCTCACGCTGTTCTTGATCTCGATACCGATCAGTTGCGTGCATCAATTTTATTTCGTGCACACCGCGGGTTTTCTAGGGCAGTTTCAGGCGGCTGCCGAAGCCACGAATGGCCAGTCTTCCACGAAGAGCCTGTTCCACGCGATCAATTCGATCTTCGGTGTCGGCGGCGGCGGGCTGATGACTGTCGGCCAATTTGCGGAATTCGGCGTGTTGGCCATGATGCCCATTCTCGCCAAGGCGCTTTCGCGCAAGACGCTGCTGGCAATCGGGATCATCGCCTATGGGCTGCGGATGTTTTTGTTCGCCTATGTCGGGCCGATTGCCGCGGCGACGCATCTTGGCCCCGTGCCGATTCTGATCTTGGGCATTGCGATGCACGGTTTTTCATTCGGCTGCTTCGTGTTCATCGCGTTCATGGTCGTCGACGAACAAACCACCGGCGACGTGCGCGCGAGCGCTCAGAGCTTGTTCAACCTCGTGATGATTGGCGTCGGGATCATCGTGGGGAGCGAAATCGCCGGCTGGGTGGCGGAGTGGGCCAGAATCGACAAAGACCATCTCGACTACACGAAGCTCTTCAGCGTTCCGATGTGGACCTGCCTGGCGTGCCTGATCGCGCTCGTGGTCTTCTATCCCCGCCGCAGCCGCACCGTTGCTTGAACCGTCTGCAATGCTATCCTTGAGGTAGCGGTCACTAAGCCCAGGGAAGGCCTGGAACGCGTGTGCCAATGGAGAGATCGCTCTCCGGGCGTTCCCTGGGCTTGAATCCCGCGCCGGTGGACCATATCAGACATCGACGATGAAACGCCTCGAAAAAAAACATTCGCTGCCGACTCGCGTGTTTCATTGGCTCAACGCGCCGCTGCTGGCGATCATGATTTGGAGCGGGCTCTTGATCTATTGGGCCAACGATGTTTACCGCGTCGGGCTGGGCCGATTCACGCTGTTCCACTTTTTTCCCGATTCGTGGTATGCGGCCCTGAATCTCGGCCATCGGCTGGCCGAGGGAATGGCGTGGCACTTTTTCTTCATGTGGTTTTTCGCAATCAACGGGTTGATCTACGTCGGCTACACGTTCATTTCCGGCCAGTGGCGGCATCTGCTGCCGAATCGTGACACGCCGCGCGAGGCGCTTGATGTCGTGTTGCACGATTTGCGTTTGAGCAAGAAGCCGTTGCCGCGGCGGAAATTCAACGGTGCCCAGCGATTGGCGTACACCGCGGTCGTGTTGATGGGCGCCGGCTCGCTTCTGACCGGGCTGGCGATTTATAAGCCGATTCAGTTCTCATGGCTCACTTGGCTTCTCGGCGGCTACGAAATGGCCCGCTGGGAGCATTTTCTGCTGGTCATCGGATATGTGCTGTTCTTCGTCGTTCACATCGCGCAAGTGATCCGAGCCGGTTGGAACAATTTCCGAGCGATGGTGGCCGGCTACGAACTCGCCGCGCCGGAGGACGCACCCTATGAATCCAACTGAAAAAACCGCCGGCGAAGTGCCGGGGGGCGAGGGACAAGGGGCGAGGGGCGAGGACACCGAAAGGGCCGCCAAGTGGCCGCCGGCCGACCCGCCAACCGTCCCCCCAATCACACCTGCCGCGCCGGCCGCGATCGCATCTCCGCCCCAGTCTCCACCGCTGCCTCCCCCCTCACTGTCACCCTCACCCTCATCCTCGCCGTTGCCTTCCTCCCCCACCGCGGAGCAGCAGATGCGCCGGCTCTCGCGGCGAAGTTTTGCGGTGGCCGGTGGAGCCGCGGCCGTTGGATTCGCTGGCTGGCTTTGGTTGAAGCTGCAGGCTCAGAATGCGGGCATCCCTTGGTTTCTGCGAAAGACGCTGAATTTTAATGCGAAGGTGGCTCAAGCGTATTTCAGCTCCTCGCGGCTTTCGCCCGTTTATTCCGCCGATCAAGCGCGCGATCCGCGGGCCAACGGGCAATTCGGCCTGGCGGATCCGAAGTTCAATCCGGCGCAGTGGAAATTGAAAGTGGAAATGCCCGCGGGAAAGGCATCGCGGGGGTTTTCGCTCGACGACATCAAAACCCTGCCGCGGGCCGAAATGATCACGGAGCTGAAATGCATCGAAGGCTGGAGCGTCGTGGTGCAATGGGCGGGCGCTCGGCTCGCCGACTTTCTATCGGCGCACAATCTCGGCCTCCGCGATCCGAACGCTCCCGCTTCGCCCGGGAATTTATTCGACTTCGTGCAGCTTGAAACGCCGGATCGGGGTTACTATGTCGGCCTCGATATGGCCAGCGCAATGCACCCGCAAACGCTGCTTTGCTACGAGCTGAACGGCAAGCCGTTGCCCCTCGAACATGGTGCCCCGTTGCGGCTCGTGATTCCGGTGAAATACGGCATCAAAAACATCAAGCGCATCGGCACGATCCGTTTTCTCGACAGCCGGCCCGCCGATTACTGGGCCGAACGGGGCTACGACTGGTACGCGGGCCTGTAGAACGGCCGTCAAAGCTGCCCCAACGGACCTTGCCAGTAAGCTAAGCTTTCTTGGGGATTGCCATTCAATTGTGGTAATCGGTCGATGGGTGCCATGCCCACGGCTTTGCGTGGCATGGTTTCACCGGGTGAGGCGCATGCCCATTCAAGGCAGTGGGCATGGCACCCGACGATGCAGAAAAACCGGGAGCCCGAAACGCTAGCGAGGGAGGATCAGCCCGATTCCCTGGCTAGCGCGCGGGCTCCGGCAGCAAACCGCAGTAAGCAACTTCACCCCGTGCTCAAGGGCTGCGCGCTTGGTTTCGAAGTGGCGGCTTATCGGGATTCCGCGATGGACTCCGCTCTGCAATCGTCTGGTTTTCGACGGCTTTCGCCGGCCGCTGCGCGGGGCGTGCTGATCGTCGCGCTATTGGCGACACTCTTGTTCGTTGGCATCGCCGTCTCGCCGCTCGCTACCGGCTTCGCCGACAAACCTTTGCGTCGGCCCGGCGACATCGCGCTGTACCAGGCAATCGTCGGACGAATTCACGCCGGCGAGAATTATTACGATGCGGCCGCTGCCGAATTGCCGAGCCGCGGCTATCCGACCCGCAGTGTGTTCAACTGGCGAACCCCACTGCCGCTGTGGCTGTTGGGCGTGTTGCCGACGCCGATGATCGGCCGCGTGCTTCTCGCGCTGATGGCGATCTGGATGATGTTCGGATTCTGGCATTTGCTGATCCGGGATGGACAATTTGGCCGCGGTGTTTTTTGCGGGCTGTTGATGATCGGGGCGGTGCTTCCCTGTGTGCTCGATCAGCTCTATGTGATGCATGAGCTTTGGGCCGGCGTGTTGATTGCTCTTTCAATGCTGGCCTACGGCATGCGGCGCAGCGGCTGGGGTGTCGGGCTAGGATTCGCCGCCTTGGTGGTGCGAGAATTGGCAGCGGCGTATTGCGTGGTCTGCTGCTTGATGGCGATAAGCGAGCGGCGATGGCGCGAGGTGTCTGCGTGGGGCGGCGCGGCGTTTCTGTATGGGCTATGGTATGCGGCCCATGCAATGCAGGTTCTGCCGCGAATCGGCCCGCATGCGCTGGCGCACAGCGACGGCTGGATCCGCTTCGGCGGCGCCGCGTTTGTCATTTCTGTCGCGCAGGTGAATGCCTATCTGCTGCAACTGCCGCAATGGATCACGGCCATCTATTTGTCGCTGGCGCTGTTGGGGTTCGCCGGATGGACGGCGCCGTGGGGCCGCCGCGCGGGGCTGACCGCGGCCGTGTATCTCGGCGGCTTCGCGATCGTCGGCAATCCGTTCAATCAATATTGGGGCGCTCTGATCGCCCCGCTATTGTGCCTGGGAGTGGCCCAAGCCCCGCAAGCGCTCGGCGATCTATGGCAGCGGGCCTGCGAACGATCGAGCGCCATGCCCACTCTGCAAGCGTTGCAAGCAAGCGCTCGATCGAGCGGATGAGATTTTCGTGGCGGATGCCGCAGTCGCCATCGGTGTGCCGGCCGTCGTGCTGGGCTGGTCAGCGATCGGCTGATGGTGGTTCAGCGATTCGCGCCGGTGAGGATCGCCGCAGGCTGTCCGTCGTTCTTTTCGCTTCGATAGAATGACGCGCCACCTCACGGTGCCGACCAACCATCTTCCACGAGCTCGAATCCCACGAGGAATCCGATGCCAGCCGAAGTGACCGTCCTGCAACACGTCGAGTGCGAAACAATCGGTTCCATTGCGGAATCGCTCGAGGCCAGGAAGCTATCGGCCCGGACCGTGCGGCTGTTCCAGGGTGAGCCGGTTCCGTCAAGCCTCGGCTTCTTATCCGGCCTGATCGTGATGGATGGCCCGATGGATGTCTACGCCCACGAGCAATTTCCGTTTCTGACCGACGAGATGCGGCTGCTCGAGACGACTGTCCGGGGCAACAGGTTGGCTTTCTCCCTTGCTAGTGCTGCGGGCTCGCGCCGGGCCGGGGGCGGCCAGTTCCTTTCTCGCTCACCTTCATGGCTGGCGTTTGACCGGTCAGTTCGTAGAGAAATTGGCTCGGCTCGGTCGGGCGGCTCTTGCCCCATTTCATTCGTGAGAGCGCCAAAGATAAAGTAAGCCGTTCTCGGGCCCGCGTAACGCCGACATAGCAGAGGCGGCGTTCTTCTTCGATCGCCGTTTCGCCTTCCGTCACCGCCCGATGATGCGGCAACAATCCCTTTTCCATCCCGATCATATACACCTCGGGGAATTCCAACCCCTTCGCGCTGTGCAGCGTCATCAGCGCCACGGCATTGCGGGCCAATTGCGATTCCTTGTCGTCGCCATCGTCGCGATCGCCGAGCGCCACTTCGTCTAGGAATTCGCGCAGGTCGGGCTGCTTGGCTCGTTGCTGATAGCGGCCGAGCGAATTGACCAATTCTTCGACCGCCGCCCACCGCGACTGTTGCTCTTCCGCGTTTTTATATTGCCGCGTCAGTTCGTGCTTATAGCCGATGCGATGGATCAAATCCGACACGACCGCGAGCGGCGGATCGCGATTGAGCCGCTGCTGAAATTCGCCGATGAGCGATCGAAATTTGCGAATGGCCTCGATCGCCGCGGCGGAAAGTTTCAGTTCCGCCGGAAGATCCCCGAGCAACTCCCAGAGCGGGCGGCGCTCGCGCACGGCAAATTCCATGAGCGCGGTGACGGTCGATTGGCCGATGCCGCGCGGCGGTGTGTTGATGATTCGCAACAGCGCGATCTCATCGGCCGGGGTGGCCAGCAACTTCAAATAGGCGACGATATCGCGCACCTCTTTGCGATCGTAGAACGACATTCCTCCGACGAGCACATACGGCACCCGCGCCCGCCGCATTTCCATTTCGAAGGGGCGCGATTGTTCGTTCGTGCGAAACAATAGCGCGAAGTCGCGCGGTTGTCGGCCCGGATCGGCGAGGCGGCCCAAAATGTCGTTTGTCACTTGCTTCGCTTCGTCTTCCTCATCCTGGCACTGGAGGATTCGCGGGCGGTGGCCGCCGGAGATGGCCGCCCGGAGCACTTTGCAGTGCCGCGTGCGGTTGTGAACGATCAGGCGGTTGGCCAATTCGAGAATCTCGGCGGTCGAGCGATAGTTGTCTTCGAGCCGCACGACTATGGCCTCGGGCCAATCGAGTTTGAATCGCAGGATGTGAGCCACTTCGGCGCCGCGCCAGCCGTAAATCGATTGATCGTCGTCGCCGACGACGCACAGATTGCGATGTCCGACCGCCAACGCCTTGATGATCCGATACTGGCAGGCGTTGGTGTCTTGATATTCGTCGATCAGCACATGGCTGAATCGCGCGGCCTCGGCGCGGCGAACGTCAGGAAATCGGGCCAGCAATTGCTCGGCCAGCACGAGCAGATCGTCGAAATCGACGGCCCCCGCCGCCTTGATTGCTTTTTGGTAGCGGCGGTACCCGGCAGCCGCGAGATGTTCTTTGTCGGTTTCGGCCGTGGCGGCGGCATTGGCCGGGGCGATCGACACCGTTTTCCACCGCCCGATGTGATAGAGCAAATCGCCCGGCCGCAGCGACGTGGTGGGGATGCTCAATTCGCGGAGCACGGTTCGGGCGACTCCCTCCTGGTCGCCACGGTCGTAAATTGCGAATTTCGGCGGATAGCCGAGATGATGGATCTGCCGCCGCAACACACGGACGCAAAGCGAATGGAACGTGGAAATCTCGGGCCGTTTGGGCAATCGGCGGCCGAGCAGGGCGCTGGTGCGTTGCTGCATTTCCGTGGCCGCCTTGTTGGTGAACGTAACGGCGAGGATCTTTTCCGGCAGCGTGCCGTGGCGGATCAACTCGGCAATGCGATGCGTGACGACGCGCGTTTTGCCCGTGCCCGCCCCGGCCAACACCAAGAGCGGACCGCTCAACGTGCGAACTGCTTCGCGCTGCGATGGATTCAATGCGTCGGACATCGCTTGCAAGCGTAGCGTTCGGAGCGACGGCGGAGAAGGTGGTTGCCGCGTCGAGGCCATTTCCTGGACGGCGAAACGGCGATGGACTAGACTTTTAGCATTCGTGCCGTCGCCCCTCGCCCCTCGCCCATGACCGAATCCGACTCACGCGTGGCGGTTTATACCGGGTCGTTCGATCCGATCACGCTTGGGCATTTGAATGTCGTCGAGCGGGCCAGCCGGTTGGTCGATCGGTTGATTGTCGGCGTGGGGGTCAATATCGAGAAGCAACCGCTGTTTCAGCCCGACGAGCGGGTCGAGCTGGTTCGCCAAGCGACGGCCCATTTGCCCAATATCGAGGTGCGGCAGTTCGGCGGGCTGGCGGTGCATTTCGTTCGGCAATGCGGGGCCCGGGTGATGCTCCGCGGCGTGCGATCGCTGACCGATATTGAATCCGAATTCACGATGACGTTGGCCAACCGGCAACTCGATCCGGGAATTGAGACGGTGTTTTTGATGGCCGACGCCCAGTATTCGCACATTTCAAGTTCGCTGTTGAAGCAGATCACGCCGCTGGCGAGCGATGAAGAGTTGTCGCAATTCGTGCCGCCGGTGGTTTTGCGCGAGTTGCGGAAGAAGTTTCCGGCCGCGGGCGCGTAGACTGGTCGCTCTAGCCCTCGTTCGTTGACGCCCCCACAGGCGGCTGTTTCAATAGGGCTGGAAGATGAACGGCGCCCCATGCAATTCACGACGATCAGATTTCGAACGGCGGGTGAAAATGGCCCGCGCGATTGCCGCGGTTTTACGCTCGTCGAATTGTTGGTCGTGATCGCGATAATCGGGATTCTGATGTCGCTGTTGTTGCCTGCGGTGCAGGGGGCGCGGGAAGCGGCTCGGCGGTCGACCTGCTCCAACAATCTGCGACAGATTGGCACGGCGGCGCTCGCGCACGAATCGCAAATGGGATTTTTGCCGACCGGCGGTTGGGGCTGGTGGTGGGCCGGCGATCCCGACCAGGGCTTTTCTCCAAAGCAGCCGGGCGGATTTTTCTACAACATCCTTCCGTTCATCGAGCAAACGGCGGTGCACGATGTCGGCTCGGGCCTCGGCCCTTCGCAGAAATACACTGCCCTCGGCGCTGCCGCGGCCACGCCGATTGCCGCCTTCATTTGCCCCAGCCGGCGGGCCGTGGCCGCCTACACGCATCAATCCACGTTCAGCGGTTTTACGCCCCTCTACATCAACATGACCTACGTCAGCATGCAAGGAAAGACCGATTATGCCGCCAACTCCGGCGACACCACTTCCGGCTTTTACTACAACGGCCCGTCGTCGATCGCCGACGGCGACAGCCAGATTCCCGGCGTGCTGGCAAATCACATGGCCTTGGGCGAGTTTCAAGATCAATCGGCGATCGCCGCGACCGGCGTGAACTTCCTGTTAAGCACGGTTCAGCTAGCACATATCACCGACGGCGCGAGCAACACGATCTTATCGGGAGAAAAATACATGTCGCCCGACGCCTATACCAACGGCAGTTTGGAAGGCGATTTTCAAGGTTGGGACATCGGTTTTCTCGACGATGTCTGCCGCTGGGGTTCGCCAAGTCAGCCACTGCTCGAAGACACCTACGGCATGGATGCCTGGGATTGCTTCGGAAGCGCCCATCCCGACGGCGCCGGATTCGTCTTTTGCGACGGCTCCATCCACCGGCTCAGCTATACGATGGACACGACCATCCTGGGCGAACTATGCAATCGCAGCGACGGCCATCCGATCGACGATCGCGCGTTGCAATAAACAGGCATTTGAAGGACGATCACAGTCACCGGCGGCTTGCAGCCTGTTGAAGTAATTTCGACCGAGCGGATCTTCGTGTGCCACTGGCTCCGCCAGTGCAGGAATTACCGAGGATTTCAGCACTGGCAGAGCCAGTGGCACACAAGCAATCGTTCGTCGGCAATGCTTCAACCGGCGGCTGGCGGCTTGCCGCTCACACGTAGATGCCCCGGTTAGCGGCGAGGCGCTAGCCGCCGGTGGGCGGTGGAGCGGCGAGGGATGCCGAATTTGCATCGACGCGATCTCCCCCAAACTCTCTTGCCGTATTTGGCGAAAATCGAGTACATACTCCCTGTGACGGCTTCCCAGCATCAACCGGTCCTGCTGGCAGAGGTGCTCCAATGGCTCATACCCAGCGGCGGCCAGACGTTCGTTGATGGCACCCTGGGCGGCGGCGGCCATACGCGCGCGCTCGCCGAACGGGTTGCACCGGACGGGCAAGTCATTGCCCTCGACCGCGATCCGGCGGCCATCGAGCGGGCCGCGGCAGGACTTGCAGGTTTCCCGGTGCGGCTGGTGCAGGCCAATTTTTGCGATTTGCCCGAAGTGCTGGAGCAGTGCGAACGGCCGGCCGTCGACGGAATTTTGCTCGATCTGGGCCTGTCGAGCGACCAACTGGCCGACGCGGATCGGGGTTTTAGCTTTGCGGCCGATGGCCCCTTGGACTTGCGATTCGATCCGTCGGCCGGTGAGCCGGCCTGGCGGCTGATCAACCGTCTGAGCTCGGAGCATTTGGCGGACATTATTTACGAATATGGAGAAGAACGCTTCAGTCGTCGCATCGCCCGGGCGATCGTCGAGCGCCGTCGCGACGATCCGGTTCGAACGGCCGGCCAACTTGCGGAATTGATTCGCCGCGTCGTGCCTCGGCCCCACGGGCCGAAACGGATCGATCCCGCGACGCGAACCTTTCAAGCGCTGCGGATTGCGGTCAACGATGAATTAAAGTCCCTGGAAATTGCTTTGCGGCGTTTGCCCGATTGTTTGACGCCCGGCGGACGGCTGGCCGTGATCAGTTTTCATTCGTTGGAAGATCGGCGCGTGAAGGAAGCATTTCGCGATGATCCACGGTATCGGGCGCTGACGCGCAAACCGATTGTGCCGGGCGACGAAGAGTGTGCACGCAACCCGCGGAGCCGCAGTGCGAAGCTGCGTGTTGCGGAGCGAGCCAGCGAGAGCTGATGCGTGCCAGTGGGCTACGGCAGCGGTTGCTGCATTCGGGCTAACGAATTTTTTGCGAATCATTATTGAACGGCACCGAATAAAAAAACTTCCGCGTGGTAATGCGGGCCTTAAGGAGGAGGCTTGTCATGCAAAAAATCGGCAAGGAAATCAAAATTGGTTTGGCGGTGATTGGAGTGCTGGTGGCGGCGTTTGGCTACATTCTTGTCAGGCGATTAACGCGGCCCGAGGATGTACGTGCCCCCGCCGCAACGGCAACTCAGATGGCCGCCTCCGCAGCTCAGGCCGATAAGCCGACGGTGGTTTCTGCCACCGACACCGGCCGCCCCGCCGATCCCGCGATCGACGGCGCAAGTTCCTCAAAATCGCTATTCGGCACGCCGCATCAGTTCCCGGCGAGCGATTCCGCCGACGCCACCAGCGAGCCGCGAGGTTCGTTTTTGCCCGCGGCGAACAGCGCGCCTGCGACAGGCAGCACGACGCTGCCGAACGACGCGGCGCCAATCGCGAACAACAACGGCGCTGCGGCCTCGGCAGATGCCGGCACGACGGCAGGCACCGCGGTTCCGGCAGCGCCGGAAGATCGTTTCTCGCAGTTCAGCCATCGCAAGCCGGCCGATGCCGCCGGCGGCGCATCGGGTAGACCACAAGACACCACGGTTGCCAACGGCAGTCATTCCCTGTTTACCGCGGGAACAAACAGCGCACCAGCGGCAGCGGCGACCGCCCCTTCGGCTTTTAGCAGCGGGGCCGCTTCTGCGGAGCCGTTCCAACACAAATCCGCTGCGCCGACCGATACGGCATCCAGCGATTCTCCGCTGCGCGGCGCCGCCTCGCCGCTGGATCGACCACCTTCGGCCGGATTTCCGACCGGCAACCGATCGACGGATCCGTTTCAACAAAAATCACCCTCGGCCGGCCCATCTTCCGCGCGACCGGACGATCCGACGGCGAATCGGCCAACGGCGCGACTAGCCGCGGCTTCCGCCGATGCGACCGAGCCCAATCCGTTGCGCGGCTCGCATTCTGGAAACGCTGCGCCCGATGCCGGCGCTTCGGCGAATGTCGGATTGTCGGACGTTCCCCGCAGTTCGTTCGGATCCAATGGCTCCGGTTTGCAAGCTTCCGGAGCGCCGCCGGCTGCGCAACGGTCGCCGTCGCAAGCGGCCCCCCCGGGATCCTCGGCCGCCGATTCGGTTCCTCCGCCGATAACTTCGACGGCGATCAATGTGCCGTCGCAATACTCCGATTCCCCGGGAGGAGTGCAGCTGCCTGCCAACGGTCAACCGACGATGCCGCCTCAGGTTCCGAGCGCGGCCCAGCCGGCTGCTGTTCCTCCGGCCGTACCGGCAGCCGCCGAGGCTGGCGCTGGCAGGTCGGGCCAGTATATCGTTCAGCCCAACGACAACTACTGGACCGTTTCCGAAAAGGTGTATGGCACCGGCGGGTATTTCAAAGCCGTTTATGAGCACAATCGCCGGCAGCATTCGCAATCCGATCGATTGCAGGTTGGCGACGTGCTCGACGTGCCCGAAGTGGCGATGCTCGAGCAGATGTATCCGGCGCTGTGTCCGAAGTCGGGTCGCGATGCAGAAATAGTGCCCGCCGCGGCCGTGGCGAGCGGGCCTCCGGGCACCCGGCTGTATTCCGTTGCCGACGGCGACACACTGTATGAAATCGCCCGGCGAGAATTAGGCCGAGCGTCGCGTTGGGGCGAAATCTATCAACTCAACCACGATCGACTGGGCAACGATTTCGGCTATTTGAAGGCGGGCACTCAACTAGTAATCCCCGCCGATGGCGCCGCGGCGTCGATCGCCCGCGAGCCAAGCGCAACGCTGCAACGCTAGCAGCCTGTTGAAGTATTTCGACACGGGCATATCTTCGTGTGGCACTGGCGGATTGGTGTTGGTGTGGCACTGGCGGATTGGTGTGGCACTGGCCAGCGCAGTCGGCCAGTGTCGGCCGGCGAGTTGGCGCTGCGGCTCGGAGGCGTCTGACCCGATACACTCGCCAAACGGCAACGTGCAAGAGAGTATCGCCGAGTCCAGCGGCGCTCCCACTGGCCGACTTCGCTGGCCAGTGGCACACGGCGTCTATGGCACACGGCACCTTGCCGCTCAAACATGGCTGGCAAGCGTGAGCGGCAATGCGTTAGCCGCCGGTAGCCAACCGTCGTGCTTTCACTCATCAGCAAAACCACGACCGACCATTAGAAGCTGTACTCGGCACGGACGAACAATCCGTCGAACGACAGGTCGCCGCTGCTGAGAGTGCCGGTCGGTGCATTGCAGTTCAGGCACGTCGGCGCGCCAAGGTCGCCGAAGTCTTCGAACATCCAGCCGGCCGTGAACGTGGCATGGCAGCATGGCTGCCATTCCAAGCCGATCGACACGTTGACATCGGGAATCTTGCGATCCGCCGTGGCTTCGGTTGTCAGGATGGCGGTTTGCAGGCCGGGAGTCGTGGTGGTGCTTCGTCCGCGCTGCTCGCCGAGCAGCATAGCGCCCGTGGCGGACACATAGGCCGACACTTTCGAATGGCCAATTTGGCGGCGAACTTCGATGCCAAGAATCGGGCCTGCTCCGATGAAATCGGCTTCGTTGGTGAAGCTTTCGATCGGGTCGAAAATGTCGACCGTATGGCGGAAGTCGATGATTCGCAAGCCATACGACCAGTGCACTTCCCATTCGGGACAGCAGTTGCAACCGAAGCTGGGAAGATCGAGCCGCTTGCGATCTTGGAAATCGTAGATGTTCATCGTCAGATGGCTGGTGGCAGTGATTGTTTCGCCCGCGATGGTGAGTTCGGTTCCGCCGGGGGCTTGGAAGGCGGTGCCGGCGCCGCCGAGAAAATCGCCCGTCACGGTGCCCGACTGATTGGCGCTGTCGCCGATATGCCAAAAACCGAAGCGGAATTCATCGCCGCAAGCGGTATGGTAGCCAAGGAAGAGATGATAGTCGCTATTGTAGGGCTCGTTGAAATTGACGAGCTGGTCGGTCTGCGTCGCCGTCGTCGCGGTCGTTGTCGCGGTCAACTGTTGGAACGCTTCGTCATCGTTGAAGTGCGGGCGGAGGAAGAGATATTCCATCCCCACGCAGAACCCGCAGGACGAATTGCAGCACGAGCCGCAAGTCGGCCCGCATTCGGGGGTCGTGCTGATCGGACCATCGGCAATCGCCGCGTCGACCTCCGGCGACGACGGAGGAGTCGGCGATGAGGGCGACCCCGGCCGCATCACCATTTCCTGGCGACCCGGAACGGTCGGATCGACGACCACTTGTGCCGTGAGTTGCACGCCCGGTCGCCCCGGAGCATAGGTCGGCGCGGGCTGCCTCGGCGGCAATCTTTCGGCATAGCGCGGGGCCGGAGTCGCCGGTCGCGGAGCCGTTCGTTGTTGGACGACGGATGGAGCCGGGCGCGGCGTCTTTGATGCCGGCTTGGCGGTCTGCATGGAAGCCCGGGGCGAGGCCGGTTTAGCCGCGGTCGGCTTCGGCGACGCTTGTGCCGCCGGATGCTGAACCGTCGGAGCCGTCCCCTGCGGGTCGGTCAAGCGAACGGTTGAAGGGTCGGCCATCTGCGGTTGTTCTTCGGTGGCAGATACGAGTGTCAGTTGCGATCCGCCAGTGTTGCTCGGGGCTCCGCCTGCATAGCCCGCAGGAGTGCCATATGGACTCGCGGCTTGGCCAAATCCGGCTGAAAGCACTGTTCCGGCGGCCACTGCGGCGAACAACGAAATACGAATCGATCGGCTCATTGAATCTCCTCCTCGAACAACGCCGCGGCGCCCCGCCGACAGCCGATAACGCTTTGCCGGCACGAACATTTAGCCCGGCTTATCCACCTATCGGCACCGCTACGACCGATACTTGCCGCTTTTTTGGCAAAGAAGGAAGATCTTGGCTTTCCGGCAGAGTTGCCGGAAACGGAAGAAAGCCTGTAGGCCGCAGAGTGGCCTTCAGGCGGAAAAGTTGGGGGCGAGGGAATTCGCGTCGGCCACACTATCTGTCCCTTGCTAGCGCGGCGGGCTCACGGGGCGATCAGGCAATCGCTTCCGCGACGACGCCCGCCGGCTGCCGGCGCTTTCGCCAAACCCGCACTGCTAGCGGAACGAGACCGATGCCCATCAAAACGATCGTGCCAGGTTCGGGCGTCGGCGTCGGAGTTGTCGAAGGCACGCTGAGCGTGAACAGGCCCGTGGCGGTTCCGGTGGACGAGCAAACCGTCGTCGGCTGCACGGTGACGGCCGGATCGAAGCTCGACAGATCCGGCAACACATACGATGAGCTGGTCGGCGTGCCGGTCGTGGGATCGGTATAGGTTACGTCGAACGACGCATTCGTGCCCGGCACGGGATTGCTGCCCGGAAACAAAATGTTTTGATAACCGGGCGTCCAGCCGGCGGACCCGTAGCCGTTGACGGGGGCCAATTCCATTTCCCAAAGGATTGATTGCCCCGGCGCCAGCGGGGTGGCTAGCGCGATATCGAGCGAGGTGGCCGGGCCGCCGTAAACGTTGTTGGCAAAGGCGCCGGTTGCCGTACCATCGGAGCTCAACACCTTGACCGCCTCGATCACGCTCTCGGGATCGTTCAGCGTCAATTGCACACTGCTGATGTCGGCGGTGGTCGACGTGTTCGTCAGTTCGACGACCGGATTGTTGTCGGCGACGCGATCCACCAAGGCCGACTGATCGGAAACCTGCAATTGAACGCTCGGGTTGGTCGGCGATTCCGTCAACGCCAGGCTCGACGAAACGTCAATCGAATAGCTCATCGTATCGGCGCGAACGGCGGGCGTGGCTGATGCGAATGCGGCCGCGACGATTGCCAACAGACATATTTTCCAGCCGAGCTTGCGCTTCGCCGAGCGGCGAGCGGGCGGGAGAGGCGTGATACGGTGGGGCGTCATTGTGTAAGTCATTGTGTGAGTCTTTGATTCGATGAAGTGGGCGTCCGGCGAGAACCTTGTCCGTCCAGGGATGGGTTGACGTAGAAGCCATTCACGATTGGCGGCCAATAAAGGCAGCAATCGAGAAAGCTATTCGGGAAGAAATGCCGCGAATCGCACCGGTTCGACGTGCCGAATCGCCCCAGTCAAACGCGGGCGACGGATCGTCGGGGGCGTCGCAAAGCTGCTTCCGAGCGCCGGTCGGCCGAGTAGGACCAGATCGGGCATCAAGAGCAGAGCAACGCTCGATGGCATGACAGGCGAAGGGGCGCCTCTGGCTCGCGCAAACGTGCGACGAACCAAGCAGCCCGACAAATTTGCCGGGTCAAAGCCGTGTGCGGTTTTTTCACCGCGGGGGAAAGCAACGCGAATCACGAACCGGCAACCTTAGTTGCAACCAACCAATTTCCGGCTACTCCAAGTCACAGGATAGAAACCCTCGTGAGTCGCGCCGACTAACCCGTGGCGCGGACTTGGACGTTCATGAGACTTACCTGCTTCGTTCCACACATCTTCGGCCCCTTCTGCGAAACGCACCTTCGGTGCTCGCCTGAGCCGAATTCATCTCCGCCCATACTATCCACGAAACTAGTCCGCGTCAAGCATTTTGCAAACACCGCCGCCGAAGATTTTTTGAGCGGCGAACT
Source organism: Pirellulales bacterium (assembly GCA_036267355.1). Classification (NCBI taxonomy): domain Bacteria; kingdom Pseudomonadati; phylum Planctomycetota; class Planctomycetia; order Pirellulales; species Pirellulales bacterium. The sequence continues at coordinate 53,050 of DATAWG010000008.1, forward strand.
TTCGGCGCCGGACCGCTTCGGTCAAGCAATCCACGTCCGCCGAACCGACTATGCCACAACGACTTGCGAATCATCCGGCGTGCCGGCTCAGCGAGAAAATCGGCAACATGAGCGACATCGCGATCCCCCCGACCACGACGCCCATCACAGAAATCATGATCGGCTCGATCAGGCTTGTCGTGGTTTTGATCGACGCGTCGACTTCCTGATCGTAGTAGATGCTCACCTTCTCCAGCACACGATCCAACTTGCCGGTCGCCTCGCCGGTGGAAATCATCTGCACCAACATCGGCGGAAAAAGCGGATTGTCGGCCAGGCCCTCGCAAATCTGCTTGCCCGACGTCACCTGCTCGATCACGTGCATCCACATCCGCTCGTAATAAAAATTGTTCGACACATCCGCACAAAGCCGTAGGGCATCGAGCACGGGCACGCCGGCAGCCACCATCGACCCCAGCGTTCGCACGCTTCGGCTAATCGCCACTTTGCGAACCATCGGCCCGATGATCGGAAAATTGATTTTGAGCCAATGCCACGCCTGCGTCCCATGCGGAGTGCGCTTGGCGAACACCAGCCCGACGATCGTCGCAATCGCACCAACGAGGAACCATGGCCAGTGGTGAATCAGCATGTCCGACAGGTGCATCATGATCACGGTCGAAACCGGCAGCTTGATTCCCTGGCGATTGAACAACGGCGTGAATTGCGGCAGCACGTAGATCAGCAAGAAAAACGTGACGACGATCGCCACGAAGAGCATCACCATTGGATAGGCCAGCGCCGATCGCACCTTGCCGCGGGTTTCCAATTCCTTGCGCAAATAATTGGCGATGCGCTCGAGCATCGGACCGAGCGTGCCCGTGGCTTCGCTGGCCCGGACCAAGGCGACATAAGTCTTGTCGAACAGCTTCGGATAACGCACCAGAGCGCTGGAAAAATCGTCGCCGCCTTCGACGGACGATTTCAGATCGAGCAATACGCGGCGCAGCGCAGGGTTCTTTTCCTGCTTCAAGATTCCTTCCAGAGCGGTGGACAGCGTGATCCCGGTGTCGACCATCACCGCCAATTGGTTGGTGATGTAAATGATGTCGCGTTTGCTGATTCGACGAGAAAGCAAGCCGCTGCTCGAATCTTCTTCGAGCTCGACGACCGCGAAGCCGTCGCGGCGCAGTTGTTGTGCGGCGTCTTCAACGCTGACGGCTTCGAGCTTCCCTTGGACGAAATTGCCCAGCGGATCGCGTACCCGATATTGAAAGTCCATGACGATTTCCGATGCGTTGCTGGCTTAGAATCCGCGAAATGTGCACGCTCGCGTCGCCGCGGCAGGGCCGCGAGCAACGTAGCAGGCACACTCCGTGTGCCGTCTGCCCCACTCGTTGCGGAGCGCTCCGCATCGCGCCGACGGCACACGGAGTGTGCCTGCTACGTATTACGGTGTTTCCTGGCGTGTTTCTCGATAATCTCCGGCGACCTGGAAAATCTCCTCGACCGTGGACAGCCCGGCCCGCACCTTGCGAAATCCATCGTGCCGGAGCGTGATCATGCCTTGTTTGACGGCCAATTCGCGAATCGATTGCAACGGGGCTCGCGAGGTGACCGCATCGCGAATTTCATCGCTCAAAACCAGCAATTCGTGCACGCCGACGCGGCCGCTAAAGCCGGTGTTGCGACAATTGCGGCAACCGACCCCGCGAAAGAATTCTGGAATGTCGTAGCCCATGCGCTCGAGTGTTTTTCGCACGGTCCGGGGCGGATCGTAGGGTTGCCGGCATTTGGCGCAAGTGCGACGTACCAGCCGCTGCGCCAACACGGCGTTCAGTGCCGCCGAAATCAAATACGGCTCGACACCCATGTTCACCAGCCGAGTGACGGCCGAGCAAGCGTCGTTGGTATGCAGCGTGCTGAAGACCAAGTGGCCCGTGAGTGCGGCCTGGATGGCCGTCCGGGCGGTTTCTTCGTCGCGCACCTCGCCGACCATGATGATGTCGGGGTCCTGCCGCAGCAGGGTGCGGAGCACTTTTGAAAACGTCAGGCCCACCTTTTCTTGCACCTGAAACTGATTGATGAGCGGCAGGTGGAATTCAATCGGATCTTCGACGGTGCAGACGTTGTTGTCCATCGAGCTGATCGCATTCAGGGCGGCATAGAGCGTCGTCGATTTGCCGCTTCCGGTCGGGCCGGTGACGAGAATGATTCCGTTGGGCGCTCGAATCGTTTGCTGAAATCCGGTGAGAAGGTCTTCGGCAAAGCCGAGATCTTCGAGATTCAGCGACACGCTCCGCGTATCGAGCACCCGGATCACGGTCTTCTCGCCGCGGTTGCTCGGACAGGTGCTGACGCGCAAATCGATCTTGCGCCCTTCGAGCATCACATGCACGCGGCCGTCCTGTGGCAATCGCCGTTCGCTGATATCCATGGCCGCCATGATTTTGATACGGCTGGTGACCGCTCCGGCCAGATGGGCCGGCACCTCGAGTGATTTGTGCAATCGCCCGTCGATCCGGTTGCGCACGCGGAGACAGCGTTCGGCCGGCTCGATGTGGATGTCGCTGGCCCCTTCCTTGACGGCGGTGTAGACGATGAAATTTACGAGCCGGATAACCGGCGATTGCCCGGCGATTTCGGCAACATCGCCGATGTCCTCGATCGCTTCTTCGATCAGCGTGACGTTTGCGGCGTCGGAATCTTCGATGATGTCGTCGATGACGAACACTTTCGAGTTCGGCAGGGACGTGAGCATCCGGCGGATGTCGCGTGGCGTCGCGGCGACGATCTGGATTTGCCGCTTCGTGAGCTTTCGCAGTTCTTCGATCAGGAATAGATTCGACGGTTCGGCGACCGCGACGGTCAGCGTGTCGCGAACCAAGAACAGCGGCAACGTCAGGTTGGCTTCGATATAGTCGCGGGCCAGCAGATCGACCACTTTCGGATCGAACAGTCGCGCTTCCAGCTTGGCATAAGGGACGCCGTATTCGGCCGCCAGGCATTCGACGATCTGGTCTTCGCTGCAGATATTCAATTCGACGAGAATTTCGCCGAGCAGCTTATTTTCTCCGCCGGATTGGAGCTGCTTGCTAAGCGCCTGCTCGAGCGCATCGAGCGACAGATAGCCCTTGTCGAGCAGCAGATTGCCCAGTCGTTGAGGCACTTCGTTGGCGACGGACATGGCGGGCAAGGGTGAGAGTGAGGGGGCAGTGGCTTCTGCTTCGTCCTGTAGCCGGTAGCGTGCAGCCTTCCGTCTTTTCAGCGGAAGCTCTTTACGGCGTCGACGACGCTTTCGAACACTTCGAGTTGTTGGTCGAGGCGAGTTAGTTCCAGGATCTTTCGGTTGATCGGGTTTGCCGTGGCGATTTTCAAATCGCCTTGGGCGATCCGCAGTCGCTCTTGCAGATCGACCAGGGCGGTCAGGCCCGCGCTATCGAGCAGTTCGCTGCCGTCGAGATCGAGCACAACCGCCACTTGCGACAAGCCGGCGAGAAACGCGTGGAATGGCCCGATCTGTTCGCTGCCCAATTCTTCCGGTGTATGAACGACCGCGACGTTGCCGAAGATTTCCGTGGGAAGGTTCATCGCGGCGGCCTGATCGGTTGGAGTTTCTCGACGGGCATCGCGGCGATCGCCGGCAGCGCGCCATACGTCCCTTCATCTCCCAACACCCGCTGCACGGTTTGCAGCAGTTCGCGCGGGCTAAAGGGTTTGGCGATCACCGCGATCACGCCACAATCGGCAACGGCCTGAGCCAAAAGCAGTTCGAATCCCTTGGCGGTGAGCATCAGAATCGGCAGATGCGCGGTCGGCGGATTGCCGCGCACCTTGCGGCACAATCCAAAACCGTCCAAGCGCGGCATCTGAAAGTCGGTAATAAGCAGATTGGGACAGCGGCGCTCGAGCTCTTGCCAGCCTTCCAAGCCGTCGTGGGCGCAGCGCACGTCGTAGCCGGCCCGGCTCAATTTGAACTCGGCCGCCCGCAGGATTGCGATATCGTCGTCGCAAAGCAAAATCGAGTGAGGCATCGTGGATTACCCGGTTTACAGCCTTCGTCAGCCGCCGCGGGTCAGGCTTTCCCGCCTGACGGCAATTACGTTCGATCCGCTTCTTTCCAAACCCTTCGTTCATGAAACCAACTGTGCCGCCGTAGGCAGCGACACGGTAAACACGCTTCCCTTGCCGGGCGAACTCTCGACGGTGAGCCGGCCGCCGTGCACGTCTTCGACAATGTGCTTTGCCAGCGGCAAACCGAGTCCGGTTCCGCTTGCCATGTGCCGGTCCTTATGCACACGGTAGAACCGCTCGAACACCTTCAGTTTGTCCTCTTCGTCGAGGCCGACGCCGGTGTCGTCGACGTCGAATTGCGCCTCGTCGTCGGCCGCGCGGCTGCGAAGCGTCACGCGTCCGCCTTCGGGCGTGTACTTGATGGCGTTCGAGAGCAAATTGATCGCCACCTGCATCATCAAATCGCGATCCGCGAGCACGCCCAAATACATCGGCGTGAATTCAGCGCAGAGCTCGATTCGCTTCGCGGCCGCAGATGGGCGAACGATGTCGAGCGTGGCCGACAGCAATTCGTTCAGCGAAATCGCATTCTTGGAAACGCTCATCATGCCGGCCTCGATGCGGGCGATATTCAGCAGGTTGTCGATCAAGCGTTGCAGCCGATCGGCTTGGGCGCCGATGACGTTCAAGAATTCTTCGCGTGTTTTCGCATCGTCGGCCTCGCCGTCGGCAAGCAGTTCGACGTATGCCTTGATACCCGCCAGTGGAGATTTCATCTCGTGGCTCACCGCGGAGACGAATTCGGCATAGCGCATCTGTCCGGCTTTCAATTCGCTTGCATCGCGCAATACGGCGAAGGCTCCCGCGGCTTTGCCGTTGCCGTTCGGAGCTTTGCCCGGGGAATCGCCTTCGCAGGGCGCGAAGCTCGAGCAGGCGGCGGTAAACCATTTGGAATTTCCGGCGTCGTCGATCAATTCGATTTCGCTGCGCCGATTGGCAGCTTTGCGACGCCTTGTTTCGACGAGTAATTCGACCAGTTTTGCGCAGTGCAGCACTTGCCCGACCGGTTGACCGATGTCAGCCTTTTCATCGATTTCGAACAACGATCGAGCTACTGGGTTCACCAGGACCAGTTCGTCGAAGCCGTTGACCGCCAAAACCGGTTCGGCCAGGCCTGCCAGGATGGATTCGATCTGCTCCTGGCGGCCTGCGCCGCGCCGCAAGCGAACTTCCAGCGCCGCCCGGGATTCCTCGGCGTGCTCCAGCTTCGAGCAGTTTTGCGCGAACCGCTCGCAGAAATCGTGAGCCGTTGCGAACCAAGGATTGCCGGGCAGGACGGGAAGTGGATCTTTTCCGCTGGCCATGCGGTTCAGTTGCTCGGCGTCGGCGCGCAATAGCATTTCGAAAAAGCGCTGGGCCTGCTGCTGCCGCGCCGCGAGGAGCCGCGTCCAGAGCATGATCGCGCCGGCGGCGAGCAGAAACAGAAAACCCAGGGCCAGATAATGCGGCCCCCGCGCGGCGTCGAGACTCACGAATAGCCCCGCGCTCCAATCGGCAAGCCATACGAGCGCGCACGTCGCGGCGGCGATCAACAGAGTATGGGCTTTGCTGTCTTTCATAGTCCGACGCTGCTTCGAAGACGACGGGGGAGCAGCAGCACGTAGCCGTCCGCAGAATGCCGCGGCCCAAGATGGCTGCGAGATGCTGTCCCCATTTGCGGTTCGGATGCCGAACGCGCAATGCGGGTTCGGCTTCGCAGGGGGACAAAAACGCCGAATCAGTCGCGGATTTCGGCGAATCGTGGATCGAGTCGGGCCGCCTCGGCAAATTGCCTTTTGGCGGCCTCGGCCTGTCCGAGCCGAGCCAGCGTTGAGCCCATCAAAAAATAGGCCAAGGCATCGGACTTGTCCAACGAAAGTGCTTGTGCGATCGCTACTTGTGCCGCTGGAAAATCGCCGGCCCGATATTCGGCCGCCCCAAGCACCCGATAGAGAGAAGCGGCTTTTGGGTGCCCTGCGAGCGTGGCTTTGGCAACCTCGATTGCATTTTGCGGATGGTTTTCGCGCAGCGCTTCCGTCGCATGCGAAACCGCCCGCTTCACTTCCGGAGAATCGTCAGAATCGGATGCCTGCGGCGCGGTAGCCGAAGCTTGCACGACACGATCCGCCGCGTCGGTTTCGTCGGCAGGATTGGCATTGCCGGTTCGATTGGCCGCGAAGCGCGAAGCGGTTCGATCGGTAGATTCGAAATCTTCAGGCCGGATGGTCGCCAAGGAGAGCGAACTCGGCGGGGCATTGCCCGGCGACCCGGTTCCGGCGGAAGCCGGCAATGGCGGGGCCATTTCGGCCGGAGCTGGATCAGCCGGCATTGCATCCGATGGGATCGCGTCGGGTTGCCGATTTGCATCGGCCCCCGGCGGAATCGAGGCATCGAGCGCCGCATGGTAGCAGGCCGCGTATTGGTCGTTTTTGCTATCCAGGCGTGTTGCTTGCTCGTATTGCGCGATCGCCGGCCCCGTTTCGCCGAGAGCGTCGAGCGCCAAACCCATCACATGATGGGCCTCGGCATTCTCGGGCTCGAGCACCAACACTTGCCGGGCCTGCTCCATCGCCGTCTTCGCGCTTCCCGCCGAAAGCTCCACGTCGGCGAGCAGCAATCTTGCCGGGCAGTGATTCGGAGACCGGTTGAGCAACTGCTGGAGCGCTTCCCGGCAACCGGCCGCATCATCCTCGCGCCAGCGATTGAGCGCCGCCTGATACTGGGCTTCATCGCGCCGTCGATCGAAATCGGCGGCAACCTCGCGCAATCGTTGTTCTCGCGTGTCGCTAACGCCGGCCGTCGGGCTCTTTTGATTCGCTGCTTTGGCGGCCGGCTTATTCGGTGAAAGGTCTGAAGCCGTACCGCCGGCAGGTTCGATCGGGCCATCGGCGGCCTCGATCACCGATTTATCGGCCGGCGCCGCCGGGTCGCCGGAGTCCAGCGTGGAGCCGGCCGCCGGCCGATCGTAGGCAAGACTTGCCGGCTTTGTTTCGTGCACGGTGGTGCAGCCCGCGAGCGCGACTAGGCAAACGACCGTGACGCATCGCATCCGGCGTGCGCGGCAGCGACTTGAATTTGCGATGAGCTTGCTCATGCCGATACCGACTGGCGGTTGATTGCGGCGAAACCTGTGGTGGAGTTCACGGCGGCTCGCGGGCGCAGTCAGGCTGGAAAGCCTGACCTACGGTTATTCGAATTGATAGGGTCGTTGGATCGTGGTGCTGCTGCCGGGCTGGCCGGGATCGAGCGGATGCATCGGCGCCGGCGGAGGCGGCACGGCGCCGTCGGGCGGCGCGGCTGCCGTGCCCTCGGGCGGTGGATGATCGAGTTCGTTGAGCATCCAGCCGGGGAGGTTTTGTCCCTCGGGTTGGGCGACCATCGTCGCCGCCGGGGCCGTGACGGTGGGGAATTTCACTTCGGTGTGTGCTCCGAAATGATTGCCGGTGACGATGTCGGTTCGCAGATCGATGGCCGCCCGATTGAGCGGATCAAAATGGATCGAAAGATCGATGAATCGCAGGGCCCGTGGTTGGTCGCCGCCGGCAAAGGCCTCTTGTGCGAGCCGATAATATTTGCGGCCTAAATGGCGCTTGCCGATCGGGCTCATCTGGTCGGCATAAACGGCCTCGCGGCGATGGAACTCGGTAGCGCCGCGAGCACCCTCGGCGCCGGCTTCGCAATCGTAGACGATGTGCGGCGTGATCAGCACCAGGATCTCGTTGCGCTGCGTCGTCTCCTGCTTCTGGCGAAACAAGAAACCGACGCCGGGTAGATTGCCCAACAGCGGGATTTGCGTGGTGTTCGTCGTCAGATCTTCGCGGATCAAGCCGCCAATGACGACCGTTGCGCCGTCGCGAACCATGACGTTTGTGGTGACCTGCGTGAGGTCTTTATTGGGGAGCGTGAAGCCGCCTTGCGTGATCACTTGGCCGGTGGAAAGTTCCGGATGCACTTCCATCCGCACCAAACCGTCGGACGAAATGAACGGCCGAATGCGCAACTGGGTGCCGACTTCCAGGAAATTGACGTTCTGCGCGGTGCTTGTTTCAGTGACCGTCGAACTGATGTAGCCCAATTGCGAACCGATGAGAATCTCGGCCCGCTGCTTGTCGAGACAGACGACGCGCGGCGTGGCGATGACGTGGGTGTCGCCGACCGTTTCCACGGCGCTCAAAAACGCGCCGAGCGTGGTGTCGAGGAATCCGAAGGTCAGTCCGCCGCTGCTGAAATTCACGTCGGACGTGCTTGTCGGTGGGCTGCCGCTTGCCAGCGCGATATGGCTGTTTTGGCGGAGCAATTGGAAATTCACACCGAATTGATCGCTATCGTCGAGCGCGACGCTAAGGATCATCGCCTCGATCGCCACCTGCAGAGGCCGCTTGTCGATCTCCGCGACCACCTGATCGATCTGCGCGAGCACTGCTTCATAATCGCGGACTAAAACGGCATCGCCGCCGGCAAAGCTGTTGCCGCCGGCTTTGGTCGAATCGGCCGCGATCCCGGTCTCCGAAGGAGTGGTGACGCTGATTGCTCCGACCCCCTGGGTGAGCAGCGGGGTGATCAGCGCTTGCAGATCGGCCGCGCGAACGTAATTCGTGCGATAAATGCGGGTGCCGATTTTATCAAGCGATTGTTCGAGGCTTTCGAAATCGTGCGACGTGCCGACATAGATGAATTTGCCGTGCCGTCGGGTTACATAGCCGGTCGATTTCAGGATCGCGGCGAGCGCGGAATCCAAGTCGACATCGTGCAGCGATGCGGTGACTTTCCCCTTCACGCTGTTGCTCGGCAAAATATTGATTTGACCCTGCCGGCTGATCATTTCGAGCACATCGCGAATGTCGGCATCTTGGATATCGAGCGCAAAATGCTCGTCTCCTTCGCCGACGCGCGTGATCTTTGCGCGGGTCTTGGACGGCCTTTCGGCCGTCGCGCTTGCAGTGGGCGATGGCTTGGCGACTGGCTCGGCGCTCGGCTCGTGCGCCGTGCTTTCCAGCATCTTGCGCAGTTCATCCATGCCTTCGTGGACTTGTTGCTTCGCTGCCGAACTATTCGGGGCCGGCGATTGTGGCGGCGATTGAGCAGGCGTGGGCACGACCGGCATCGGCGCCGGCGCAGTCGGGGCCGTGGAATCAGTTACCGAATCCGGCGCATCACCCACCTGCAAGGCGACGATCGAACTATCTGGCGATTTCATCACCGACGAAAGCGGCTGGGGAGCAATCGGCGGCGGTAGCAAGGCAGGAGCGGGTAAGTCGGGCATGCTAACGATCGCAGTTGCGAATGGTTGATGCGCACTCGATGCCGTTGCGGTTCGAACAGTTGTCGTTGCAACCGCGAAAATGGCATTCTCCGCAACGGCCGGCCGAAGCATGTTGACGAACTTATTCCGCGGTTGCGGCGAATCGGCATCCGGCGCAACCGCCATCGTCGCGGAAACCTGCCGAACGTTGGCCGGCGGAGTGCGAGGCGCGAAAAGCGGCGCCGTAGGAGTGGCTGCAGCGCCGGTTGCGAGAGTGCCGGAACTCGGAGCCAACATCGCAGTCGGCACGGGAACCTGCACCGGATCCTTCACGGCAGTCGCATTGCGTTTTGCCAGCAGCACGTGCAAATCCGAACTACGCGGTGGCATGACAAACCAGTTTGGCGGTGAGGCCGGCTCGGATAAATCTTCCGTGGGATAGCGAATCTCGAGCGGGGCCGTTGCGACGGGGTCGGCAGACATGACTGCCGATTTCGGCTTTGCCGGCAGGGCGACAAGCGCGACGCAAATTGCCGCGCCAGCGCCGATCGCGGCGAAAAGAATTACTAGCGTGATTCGCGGCAAACTGCCCATAACGCCTTCCGTGACGATGTTCCGCAACAATGTTCGACCGCTACGGTCGCGCGGCCGCTATCCGTTGGCTCAAGCGAGATCGCCTTGGCACGGACGATTCCTACGGTGCATTAATTTTGGTGAACTTGTTGGGAGAATTCAGTTGCCTACCGCGGCGGCTTTGCCGCGCGACGCGGCGCCGCGTGTGTGCACGTGTATGGTATTTTCGGCATGCGGAATTGCAGCGTTGCTGGCCACGGGTTCGTCCTGTCCGGCTCGCTGGCTTACTTTGATTTCCAAATTGTATTGCTTACCGTGCCGCTGGAGCACAACTTGCCGCGGATAAATTTCGGCCACGCGAAAACCGTCGCTGCTGCTTGGCGCCGGCACCATGTCGCCCTCCCAATACGGCTCTCCGCCGATCAGTGCCATCCGCGGGCCGCTGCCGACGAGTGTGCTGTTCAGCACAAGTCCCGCATCCGCCGGGAGCAAGTCGGGAGGCGGAGCCCGCTTTTTCACTTGGTGTTGCTTTTGCTGTTGCTCGTGCTGTTGCATGGTTTTTTCTGCCGCGAGGGCGGCCGCCGATGGGCCGAACGGGTCGCGCCAGCCGCTGAGCTGCACATTGGGCCGCATCCGCCGGTCTTGCTCGATCGTTTGATCCAAATCTTGCCAATTTGCACTCGAAGCTGTCGCGAGCGTCGCGCTGCTGGCAGCGAGTTCCTTCGCACCGTTGTCGGGCGTTGCATTCGGCGGGGCCCCGGCCGCCGCGGCCTTGCCCGACGGCGCCGCAGGGGGCGAACACCAATGCACCACCAGTGGAACCCAAAACCATATTGCCACCACCAAGACAATCGCCAGCGCGCCGGCCTTTGCAGGGTTGGCCGCTGCTTCGCGCCGCATTCTGCGAACTAGTGGACTATTCACCGGAACCACCTATCCCGGAGCGCGAAAAACCAGACGCTCTGGCCTCGAGCCCGTGTAATATCGGTAATACTCGCCGCTTACCTAATCGGAATTCTCGGAATTTAACGCAAAGACGGTTAATTTGAGGACACACTGCTCATCCTTGGCAGATTCGCGCGACGCCTCGATTTTCACTTCTTCCACCCAAATTCTCTCGGGCAGTGATTCCAGACCTGCTAGCATTTTCCCGATTTCGCCATAGCTGCCCTGCGCGTCGAACGCCACCGGAACCATCCGCAGCCCGGCCAGATCCTTGGGCGATTGCGGCTCGAATCGTAATGTGCGGGTACGGGCCAAGTCGGCTTCTCGAGTAATCCTGCTTCCGAGTTCGGGCAATTCGGCGGCCGAAGGCAATCGCCGGCGATTCTCGGCAACGTAGGCCTTGGTGCGGTCCAGTTGCTTTTTCAACATAAGAACGCCTGCCGTGAGGACGGGCGTTTCGGCGCCGAATCGTTGCCGCGAAGAGATTTCTTCGCGAAGCGTATGGATTGACCGCGCGTTTGGCATGAACGCGCAAAACAGATACAGCAAGCCGCCGCCGGCAAGGGCCAGGGTGACTAACCAACTTCCACGTTTGAGGGGCGAATCCGCCATGGTGCGAGCTTTCTATGGATCAGCGAGCGCTGCGGAATGCAGTTACGGCCGCTTTCGACGTGTTCGCCGCTTTGTTGGCCGGACGGTCGCCCGCTGTTTCAGACGGTGCTTGACCTGCCGGTGCCGGTGTTGGCAGCGCGACATCTTTCGCCGATTTCGCGTCACGCGGAATCGGCGGACCGCCGGCTTCACCGTAGCCCGGGCGCACGACCAGCCGCGCCGTAAAATGCATCGAGCCGGTTTGGTCGGCGCTGTCGGCTTCGAGCTTGCTGAGTTCGGTTTTCAGGAACAAATCGCTTTGCCCCAAAGCGAGCACGTATTGTTGCAAGGCGGCCGAATTCGTCGTGACGCCCGAGAGAACCAATAGTCGCGGGCGGCCTTCGTTGTCGTGGCGAAGCGTTTCAAGATCGCGCTGCGCGGCCTGCCGGGATTCACTTGCTTTCTTCTCCGCGTCGGTCTGCGGCTTCGCAGCGGCGATCGCCGGCGGCCGCTCGCCTTGAAATAGCCGAATTTCCTGAAGCGTGATGCAATCCGGCAGCGGCTCAAGGGCCGCCGCAAGCACTTGCGTCGTCGGCCAAGGATGACGTAGATAGGTCAAAAGATCGGCTTCATGGGTGGCCAATTGCAACTGCCGCTTCAGCTCCGCCTGCCGTGCCACGAGGGCCTGGGCACGATCATATTGCAGGCCGGTGCGAGCCAACTCCGCGACGGCCTGCCGCCGGAGCATGTGTTGATAAATGCCGCTAAACCCGATCAGCGCGACGAAAATCCCGCCGGCCAGCAGGCGCCAAACATTCGCCTTGCGATGCACCGTCATCTGGCGGTACGACGCCGGAAGGAAGTCGATGTCGGACATGGCGGCTAGGGTCAGGGGCTAGGGTCAGGGGCTACGAAGTTAGAATGACGAATGTCTAATGCCGAATGTCTAAACAATGACGAATGCCCAAATGACGAAATATCGATGCGCGTGCAGTGGATGGACGCCAATTGGGTCCGTCGTGCTTCGTCATTTGGGATTCGTCAGTCATTCGTCTTCGTGCTTCGTCATTCGACATTGCATCGCTCAGGAAGTTTCAAGGCTACGTAGCGCTAGGCCGGTGGCTACGTCCCACATACTTTTGCGGCCGGCTTGGTGGGTGAATTCGTAAGTTCGAAGCGGATCGCCCAGTTCGCATTTCAGGTCGAATCGCGGGGCGATCAGGTCCACGAGCGCTTGCGTCGCTTCGCCGCCGCTGAAAACGGCGCGGGCCAACGGCTGACCGCGAAACGTCACGCTGTGGTATCGCGCACAGAGCGATAGCTCGTTCGCCAATCGATCGACCACCGGCCGCACGGCTTCGGCAACGCTGCGTGTGATTTCTGGATCTTGCTGATCGACGCGGCGATCGCCGTTGTGTCGCCGCAAGGCCGATGCTTCGGACAGCGTCATGTCCAAATGCCGGGCGACCGATTCATCCATTTGCCGGCCGCCCGCATCGATGTACTTGATAAACAGCGCGTCGGAGCCCTTGGCAATTACGACAATCGTGCCGGAGGCTCCGATATGCGCAAACAGGGCCCGCTGCTGATGATCTTCGTCGCGGCGAAATTGCTTGGCATAGCAGCGCAGCAGAGCCGTCGGCTCGACGTCGATCGCCACCGGCGACAAGCCGGCTTCCACCACGACGCCGAGCAGTTGCTGGACCATCGGTTTATGGCAGGCGAGCAGGATAACTTCTCGGCGAGTCGTTTCGCCCTGCCGCACGTCGGCGGCTTCGAGAAAACGGATTTCCGCCTCGTTGATGGGAAACGGCAGCCGGCCGGCCGCCTCCTGCTGCACCAACCGCTCCGTTTCCCCGCCCGGCACTTTTGCAATGCGCACGTTTTGCACGAACAACTCCGGCGCGCCCAAGCAAATCACCACGTCGCGGCCGCGGAAATTTCGCCCTTCCCGCGCCCTGCGCAGCGCGGCGCCGAAAGTATGCCACGGATGGGCCGCACCGTCACCGGCCGGCGCCTCTTCGACCGGAAGTTCCCAGCGCACCGCATCGACCACCCGGGTTTGATCCGCGCTGAACTGAATCAGCTTGATGCTGCGGCTGCCTAGGTCGACGCCGATCGGGCCGAATCGTTTGCGTTTTAGTTTGGCAATCATGGTTGTGGACCGTTTTAAGAACCGCTGGTCGTGCCGACCGTCGGCGCCGATGCTTGGATCGAGCCGATCGTGGTCAATCCCGTGGCGGGATTGATCGTCACCGACAGATAGCGCGCGGTCGAACCAGTTCCGGCAACGAGCCAGATAACCGTCGATGGCGTTTGCGTCGTCGAGCCTAGCGGTCCGAATTGCACGCTCGCGGCTTCGACCGGCGAAGGATTCAATTCCTGCACGTCGTAGAGCGACACCGGCACGCCGACGTGCGGCAATTGTCCCAATCGCACGACGAATTGGCTCGCGGAATCTTGTGACGCGTGAAACGGATTCGGCGGCAGTGTCGTTAGCGCCGGGTTGCTGCCGCTGTATTCGAGAGTGTATTGGTTGTCGACAAGATCGAAGAGAAATTGGTAGGTATCGTTGTTGAGCACCGCCAGGCTGCGACCGTAGGCCAAATCGCCGGCGACCACCTCGGCCGCCGAGGAGAGTTGCACCGTGATCGACGGTGCGGCGCTTGGCAGTGCAACTGCCGCGATAATGCTCAGCAGCGTGACCACGATTAGAAGTTCGAGCAGCGAGAATCCACTGCGATGTCGTGGTCGGCCGGTCATGGTTGGGCGATTATTCTTTTTTGTCCAACGACACGAGCACCTTCATGTTGCCGGAATGCAACAGTTCATTCTGCTCGTGCAATTGGGCGTTGATCTCTTTGAGCTGTGCGATGATTTCGTTGCGCTGCTCGACCGCATTGGCAAACGGCGGCGCAGCTTCTTGCGTCAGCCCGGTTTTCGGCTGATACAAGCCTAGCACGCCCAAAACGACCAGATTGACCAGCAAGAGAGCAAAAAAAGAGAGTTTGGTTCGGTTCATGGGTAGGAGGCTAGGGTTAGGGATAGGGGGCAATGCAGGGTGAGGGTAAGGGTGAGGGTGAGGGAGGGAGAACGAAGTCTAAGGCGATTGCGCGTCTCTGATGCCTGGCCTGTCCTCGTTGTCCCCTGCTCTCACACATTTTCGGTCCACGAGATTAGCGTCCAGCGGAGACCGCCGTCGGCGGGGTTGATCACGAAAACCGGCCCAGCCGTCAGGTCCTGCCATTGGTATGTGAGTACAGTCGTATTGGGCATTACGGTCAAGGTCGGAATTGGATTCAGGCCGATGCCAGAAAGCCAAACGGGAAAATAGGCGATTCGCGGCGGCGTCGCGAGGCCCAACTGGTTTTGAAACAAGGCGTAGTAGATTCCCCAAATGAACGATGATTGATTCCACTCGTTCCGTGTGCTGATGCTGAACGTATTTGCCAGCACTGGTCCGACCACGGAAACCACATTCGCCTGCGGCCCTGCAAGGATCGAAAAACCGCCGCCAGATAGCACCGCTCCGTTGAACGTGGCGACCGCCGACGAATTGCACGAAACTCCAGCAGCACTCACCACCGCCGGCAATTGAATAGGCGTGCTGCTGCCGTCAAGCGCAGGCAGGCTTACGGGAGTGATCGTCGTGCCCGAGCCGCCGATGGTCAGGCTGCTGCCGCAAATCAAGGTGCCGTTGACGGTCAGGTTGCTGCCGGTCGAGAGGGAGCTTGAACTGAAATAGATACCCAGTGGATTCCGCACCATATCGGGCCCGAGCGTCGTACTGCTAGCACCCGATGGCACGGCGCCGACGGTGTACACCGGTCCGCCGGGATAAATCTGATACGTCGTGAGATTCGTGGGCAGCGGAATGCTCGGCGATGTGCCGATTGCCACGTTCGTGGTCGAAAGGCCAAGCCAGCCGAGCGTCGAGATCGTCTGGCCCGACTGCCAGCCGGTCGGCAAGGAGATTTTTCCGGTGAACGGCCGATCGTCGCCCGCTCCGGCAAGCCGCATCGAATTCAGGTCGGTGAAAAATCGTTGCGAAGCGGCGGAACTCCATGCATAGTCCGCCCCCAACGAAAGGGCGCCTTGCAAAAATACCGGTCCGGTCACTTGGCATGGTGGATCGAGCGAATCCGTGCCGCTCTTCGTTTGATAGAATGAATATTGCACCATCGTCGACCAATTCGTCGGCTGGGTGCCGAGTTGCCGAGGAGACAGCGCCACGACGGCCCGCACCCGGTAGCTCGTGGTTTGCGATTGTTGCAACAGCGAACTGGTTGAATAACCCGTCGATAAAACGGTGACGCGATATGGTTGTCGCGAGTCTTGCGTCGTGAGATTGGGATCGCCGGCGGTGAAGGTGACACTGTAGCTATCGGTGCTGCTAAGCGCGCCGGTGAACGTGCTATTCACTCCGCTCCAGCCCGATTGGCTCATTCGTTGCAAGCCGGCTGCCAAGCCGGAGAGCGCTGCCTCGCGAGCTTCGTTTCGCAGGTTTCCATTTCCCTGGATCAACACATTCAAGCCTTGCGACCGCAACAGTGCATACGCCATGGCCAGCGCGATGGAGATCAGCCCCAATACCAGCGCGATGGCTACGCCGCGTCGCCGTCGCGAGCGCCGCCGCCGTGTGATCGGCTCCGTCCGTAGTGTGCCACTGGCTTTGCCAGTGCTTGCCCGCCGTGTGCCACTGGCTTTGCCAGTGCCTGCAGCGCGGAAGACGTCAACTCGCGGGGCATCCTCGCTAACGCTTCGGGCTCGTGTGGTGGACCGTGTGCCGCCGGCTTCGCCATTGCCGGTAGCCGGCTCACGGTCGCGTTCGAAATATGGTGTCATGGGGCGAAGCATTAGGGCAGCGAATAGTTGAAGCAGGCGGAGCCAAGAAACGGGATCGGCGTGGCCGAGGCCGAGTTTTGTCCCGACCACGCGACGCCGGGCATCAACTGGATTTCGCTTCGCAGCCACACTTGCGTGCGTCCCTCGGCCGCGCTGCAAATCCCTTGGGGCCATGTAAGATTTGCCCATGTCGTCGTGCCGGCCAGGTACGAATTCCAGCTCGTCGCCGATGGACTGAGCGTCTCGATAAACCATACGGCCGGCCGCGTTGTCGAGGCGCTGTTGCCGGAATCGGCGACCGACACGACATTCAGTAGATTCGTCAGCACAACTTTGTTCGCCGACGAACTCGTCTTCAGGCTGTTGACCAGCGTCGTCAAGGATGCGGAATTGGTTGTCGGCACGGCGGTCGTATTGCCGGGCACGGTAAGCTGCACAAGGTCATTCGGAGCGTTGGGGTCGGGGCAAAAAATCACCAACTCTTGCACCAACGGCGGCCCCGACGGATTGGCTGGAGTGCCGTTCGGCTGCCAGACAATAAGTGTGTTTGGATACGTCCACTGGCCATCGGTGTCTTGCGTGACCCAGACGCCTGGATAAATCGATTTGCCGTAAGCTTGATGAACGGTGGTTTGAATGCGGTCGAGCGCGGCCCGGGCATGTTGCGTGGCGATACCGTAGCCTTGTGAATAGTCGTTCGCAAACTCGACGCTACTGACCATCGCCTGCAGGGCGACCGCGATCATCGCCATGATCATCAGCGCAAATAGCAATTCGACAATGGTCATGCCGCCGCGGTTCGGAGATCGAAAGCTGCCGCAGCCAATACATAAATCTGAAGGGTTAGGCTCGGCCGCGAAATAACTTCCGCATTTCAAACCCCTCACCCCGCCCTCTCCCGCAAGGGGAGGATGGTCTGTGTAAAAGTTATTTTTCGGCCGAGCGTTAGCGAGGGGGCGCCGCGAGTTCGCGCTATTCCCGTCACAGGCAACAGCAGAGCCACTGGCACGCGGGTCGCCACATGACCCCGAAGCATAAGCAACGCTCTTTTGCGGTGCACCCTCGCTTAGGCTTCGGGCTAGTTTGGGCTGTCGCGGCATGGTCTTATGAACTTGGAACATAGGCAAAAACCTGACGCAAGTTGGCCAGCGGATGCAACGTGCCCGTCGTGTCTCGCAGCGAGACATGCACCTCGACCGCCCGGTAGTTGCTCGTTTGCCCTAAGGTAAGTTGCGTCGAAAGATTGCTCGCGCTGACGTAATACACCGATGCCGTGACCTGCCAGTTCGCGAAATACGAAGCGATTTGCATACTCGGATTTCGGGTCCCGCCTTGGCCGTTGTCGTTTCCCAACGGGATCCCCCAAGGATCGAGCGGCGGCAAATTGCTGATCCCGTTGTAGTCCGCGAGATTCGTATATTGCGATCGGCCCGGGCCGGCCGATTCAGCCGTGTTCGGCGCCAGCGGACTGTCGTACGGACTCGACGGCACGCGGGCATACTCCTGCCCCGCGATTTCATCCATCAGTTGCTGCGCCATGCCAGTGGCAATCGTTTGCTCGATGGCGAACGTTGTGTTTTGCAGCGCCGAATTGACGCCGGTCAGAAGCGCGACCCCGGCAACGGCCGCAATCGTGACCGCCGTCATTGCTTCGATGAACGTGAAGCCGCGCCGCGCCGCGCTTCGATGATTCCACTGCCGATTGGTCCGAGTGCTTCGCCCGCGCAAGGATCGGCGGCGACTTGTTTGAGACCGCAAATGGTGGCGTGAAAGCAACATGGCCGGCAATCGCATCGTCCGGCGAAGGAAGGTAGTTGAAAACGATAGGGAGAAGGCGCGAAATAAAACTGGCGCGGCAGGGTCCCCTCATGTCCGATTCGTCCCCGGCCGCGCCCAGTACCCCGCGCCTCTCCCCAAAGCGCAAGGACAATGAAACGATAGGCCGGAGTTGGAGACCGTCAAATTCTTTCGCATGAAAGCGATCCGAATATAACGGGATTGAGGCGAATGCCGATTGTTCCGCCGGCGATGGCGCCGCCGAATCACTGCCAGTCGAGGCCGATATCGAGCGCAATAGCCGAGTGCGTTAATGCGCCGACGCTGATTCGCTCGACGCCGGTGCGGGCGATTTCGGCGATCGTCGTAAGCGTGATTCCGCCGGAGGCTTCGAGCTCCACACCTTGGGCCGATTCGTCCCGAATCGCCACCGCTTGACGCAACACCGCAGGCGGCATGTTGTCGAGCAGGACGATATCTGGTCCCGCGGAAAGGACTTCTCGCAATTGATCGAGCGTGTCGACCTCGATCTCCACGATCATCGAACCGCCCGGCTTCGCGGCGGCGACCTTGATGCGTTCGCGCACGCGGCGAACGGCCGCAGCCGGCGTGAGATTCGAGCCGGCCGCCGCGGCCACGGCAAGGTGATTGTCTTTGATGAGGATCGCGTCGAAGAGGCCCAAGCGATGGTTCCACCCTCCGCCCCGCCGCACCGCATATTTTTCAAGCCGCCGCCAGCCGGGCGTTGTCTTGCGTGTGTCGTAGATTCGCACCGGCGCCGGCGCGACGGCATCGACGAAGCGCCGCGTCAGCGTAGCGATCCCCGACAGCCGGCCCAGCAGATTCAGCAGCGTGCGCTCCACGCTGAGCAGGCTGCGCACCGGCCCGGCAATCGTTGCCAAAACCGAGCCGGCTTCGATCGCCGATCCGTCAGCCGATTCTGGCCGCCACTGGATGCGCGGATCGAATTGCGCGACCGCCATTTTTCCAGCCGGCAATCCGGCCACGACGCCCGCCTGCCGAGCTACGACTGCCGCCCGGCCGGTTGCGGTGGCGTCGACCAACGCGTCGGTCGTGAGATCGCCCGCGCTTTGCAAATCCTCATCGAATGCCGATTGGAGGATGCGCCGGCATTCGGCTTCGAGCGCGGTGTCCCATTCAATCTGCGCGAACTCCTTGGACATGGCGAAATCGACTTGCCTTCAGGAAACTAAGACTTCGCCGTCGCCGAGCGCGGCTCGACCCGTCGAAACGGGACCCAAAATCCGACAAACGCGCCGCCAGCGATCATCAGCATCGTGACGGGGCGCAAATGATGAATATGGCCGGCGAAATAGCTAAAACTATTGTCGACGCTGAAGGGCTCGAACTTCCATTCGGTATACAGCCCAAGCGCGAGCGCTGCGATGCAGCAGATAATCGCCGGAATGATCGACTTCGATTTGCCAATCCCCGCTCCCAAACCGAGCAGTCCGCCGGGCAATGCAAGCGCATAGAACCCCTGCTGAGCCATCCAGAAAAATCCGAAATAGCCAATGATCCCACCCGCGAGGGCGCCGCCGAACAGCATCGCCGAATTCTTCATCGCTGTGCCTCCGCCTCTGCCGCCCCTAATCCCTCACCCTAACCCCTAGCGCCTAACCCTATTTCTTGGGCCCCCCCGGATTGCCCTTTGTCGTCGTTTTGATCCGGGCCAAGTACATGTGCACGGTGATGTAGAGCGTCGAGCCGTCGTCGCCCCAATTGCAATTTGACGTTCGCTCTCCGGTGTCGACGACGCCCAAGTGCGTGCCGTCGGGGCTGAACACATGCAATCCGCCGGGCCCGGTGGCGAACAGATTGCCATCACGATCGGCTTTCATGCCGTCGGGCAAGCCCGGCTGATTCTGCTTGACCCAAGGCGTGGTGTCGAAAAACACGCGCCCCTTGCCGAGGGTGCCGTCGGCTTCGACCGGATAGGCCATCCACACCGGATTGTTCGGATCGCTGTTGGCGACGTACAGCGTTTTTTCGTCGGGGGAAAAGCAAAGACCGTTGGGCCGGGCCAATTCCTTGGTCATCACTTCCAGCTTCCCGTCGGCCGAGAGCCGAAACAGGCCGCAAAAATCCAGTTCGCGCGCCGGATCGTCCCAGTTTTTCTCGAGCCCATAGGGCGGGTCCGTGAAATAAAGATCGCCGTTGGACTTGTAAATCAAGTCGTTCGGACTGTTGAGCCGCTTGCCGCGGTAGCGGTCGGCCAAGACGGTTTGCGTGCCGTCTTTTTCTAATCGCGCGATGCGCCGGGCGCCGTGTTGGCACATCACGATGCGGCCTTGTGCGTCGGTGATGAGCGCGTTGGAGCCGGTTTCGCCGCCGCGCGGCTTCTCTTTCATTTCGAAATAGCCCGACGGCTCGAGAAACACGCTGAGTTTGTCCGCATGCCATTTCATGATCCGATTGCGCGGAATATCGGAGAACAACAGATATCCGCCGTCGCGAATCCAGACTGGTCCTTCGCTCCACACGAAGCCTTCGGCAAGTTTTTCTAACTTGGCATCCTTGGGAATGAGCCGGTCGAAACGCGAATCGAAGCCGCGTATCTGTCCGAACGTCGGATGCTCGTGCAGCGCATGCGGCTCGGCCTGCGGCGGCGGTTCGTCGGCTTGAACCGCGGTGGGCAAAATAACCGCGGCACACGCGGCGAGCGAGAGCCCCAGTGCCCAAAACAATGGCCGAATCAATTCAACGTTCGCCATGAAAATTCTCCGAATGGATTTCGACGGGCCGCCTGTTTTGCACGTGCCAACAGTATAACCAAAAACGCTGTCAACGCTCGCTTTCGATCGCGGCGAGTGCAAGATCCATCCCGTCGATCTTTCGCATCCTTGCTGCGCGGACCAAGCCCGGCGAGCGATGTCAAGACGAGCCGGCGCGAAATTATTGCGGGTTGCCAGTGCTCAAAAAAAAATCACCCTTTGTCGCTTGGCCGGTTTGGCATAAAATCAACCGGCAGTGGTGAACAGTTTTTGCTCTTCTGTCTCCGCTCGTCCGCAAGAAGGAATCCTACGCCGTGTTGTCCGTTCGACCGAAGGTTGCCGAGTTGTTGTTTCATGTTTATGGACGCGCGTTGCACCCCGAGCTTTTCGAGGTCCATTCCTCACGCTCCGTCGAGCGCGGCGGCTATCAGGCGACGATCAATATCACGAGCGCCGGTCACGTCGTCGCTTGGCGCTACCAAGGCATCACGCTCACGGAAGTGGCCGCCAGCGCCCAGCATCCGCTGCCGCAAAAGCGCCGGCTGCTCTCCTATCTGCTGAAGGGGGAGCGCAACGATCGCGTCGAATGCCGCGGCGGCGTGCGCTACCAGATGAGCTTCCAACTCGAGACCGTCGATCCCCAACTTTTCTGGACGTTTCAACAGGAACTAGCTCTCGACGGAAAGCACCAGGGCATGCTCCACCGCTTCGATTCCAGTGGCCGAATGGCGCTGGGCGCGCTGAGCTACATCAACGTGGAAACGCGCAACCGCAGCTTGCTAGTGCAAGCGTTTCACACTTTCCCCGACGACTACGCGATCGTCAAAAGCCAGTCGCTATTCGAGTTGCCATAACGCGAAGCGACGTATCGATCCCGCCTGAAAGGCCGATTCTGCCAGCCCAGGCCGGAGCCGCCCAAGCGGCGGAGGCCTGGCGCAACCGCCCCGCACGACGCGTCGGCCCGACAGGGCCGTTCAATGCGATGCGAATCGTGAAACGACCCCTTCAGCTCCGCCGCTCGCGCGGCTCCGCCCCGGGTTGGTGGAATGAGCCCGTCAGGCTCAGATTTGTCGATTCGCTATCGCCGGGCGGTCATCGCCGCGCGATTGATTTCGCGCCCGCGAGCTCGAGTGTGGCCCACAGACTGGGATCTTCCTGGTAGGGGAAATCGGCGGCGGCGCAAAAGGTTTGCGTTCCCAATTCACGATCGACGATGGCCGACATGAAACCGAGCCGCGGGTGCTCGGCCGGGTCGAAGCCGGTCAGCGCGGCTGCGGCGATGTGGGCTTCGAGCTCGTAGCCGTCAGCGAGCTTTCGGCTCCGCGTGCCCAGCATGCCCGGCCGCACCGGACGAGCTTGTTCCCGGGCTCGATTGATGAGCATCTGCGCCGCCACGGGATCGGCCAGCCGATTGCCGCTGCCGCTCGGCAGAAACACGAAATAGTGGCAGAAACGGCCAGCGCGATGGATGTTGTGGGTGTCGCGCGTGTCGATCCAGAGATGCAGGCCATCGCTTTCGTCGACTCGATTCTCGCGGCACCAGGGAAGCTGCCGCTTTCCGACGACGCGCACCCAAAACGTCAGCCCGGCTTCGCTCCATCCACAGCGCAGATCGTGTCCCTCCGGCCCGCCATCGAGCGACGCGAAGCTCGGCAGCCGAAACGTCTCGCCCAAATTCGCTCCCGCCTCGCTCCATGCCTCCGCCTGGTAACGGCATGGCACGCTATAGCGAAAGAGAAAACTCGCGGGCAGTAACGGATCGGGCATCGGAGAAAGGACGAGGGTGAGGGGGGAGAAGAGTCGAGGAGCTACGAGACGGCTTGTTTTAGGCGCGGGGATTTTTCGAAGATCGATTGTTTCGACGACTGGGCATTGGCCATCGTGGCGGCGGCGTGATCGGCTAGGAAGGCCCGCATGTCGCCGTCACCCAGATCGTCGATCGAGTGGAAGGAAAAATGGATGCGGTCGAAATGCGGCGACGTGGTATCGAGATTGCGATCGCTGCCCAATTCGGTCAATTGGCCCAAAGCGAAGCGATTCTTCGGGCCGGTGAGTTGCAGGTACACGGCGTCGGTTCGCTTCGTGTGGATCGTTGCCCAGGGCTCGCTTTGGCCGCGAACGAGCAAGTGCACGATCTGCTGATTGTTCCACAGGAACTGCGCTCCCTCGGCCGCTTCCGCCAGCATCTCGCACAGGCCTTCGAGAAGGTCGAGGTCCCATTGCACTTTCTTGCCAGGCGGAAATCCCTTGCGAGCGAAATGCCATTTCTGCCCAAGCACCTTCCACGGCATCACATCTTCCGGCCGCTGCTGCACGCGCTGCGTAAATCGTTGGAATCCGGCGACGGCCTGTTCGAGGAATTGCCAGAATTCCGGCCGATCGATCTCCTCGAGCGAATGCACGTGCAACTGCACTTCCTGCCACGGCCCACGCAGGCTCTTGCATTGCACGCGCGGCTCGTTGCCATAGACGGGCAATTCCGCGAGTTGATTCAGCGGCTTGAGCCATAGCCGGGCTACTAGATCGTCGCGCTGGAACGTGTTGCGGGCCACGCGGAACTTCAGCTTCAGCAGCCATTGCTCGAGCGTAATCGCGTGGAAGAACCAACCGTCGGATTTCTTAGGCGCACTGATTTCGACGACGCTACGATTCTTCCAATCGGTCGGACTGAACTCGCCTAATTCATGAATGCGGTCGACGACGCGGGCGAGGATTTGTCCGTCCCAACGACATGGCTGGCCATTACGGCTGATGCAATCTTGCGTATGCCAGCGGCGGCCATCCGCTTCCCAGGGCATTTTGGCATCGCGGCCGACTTCGGCAATATCGATATCGCTTGGCCGCTTCGCGGTTGCCGCGGCGAAATCGTGCGGCACTCGTTCGACATAGGGCCCGGCGGCGAGCACCGCCGCCAGCGCTTCGCCGGTGTGCGACCGCAAAAGTGGGGGCGAGGGGCGAGGGGCGAGGGGCGAGGATACGACGCTCTGCCGTCGCCCCTCGCCCCTCGCCCCTACTTCCTCGCCCCTTTCAACGCTGTCAGGCTGGAAAGCCTGACCTCCATTCGCCCCTCGCCCCTCGTCCCTCGCCCCTAGTGCGATCTGCTCCGGCGTGCCGGTCGCGACGACATAGCCGCCCCCTTCGCCGGCCTCGGGGCCCATGTCGATGATCCAATCGGCCGTTTTGATCACGTCGAGATTGTGTTCGATCACCACGACCGTGTTGCCCAAGTCGACAAGCCGATTGAGAACGTCCAACAACTTGGCCAAATCGTCGAAATGCAGGCCGGTCGTCGGTTCGTCGAGGAGAAAGAGCGTTTGGCCGGTGTCGGGCCGGGCCAATTCGGCGGCCAGTTTGACGCGCTGTGCCTCGCCGCCCGAGAGCGTCGGAGCCGGTTGGCCGAGTGTCAGGTATTCCAGGCCGACATCGCACAGCGTTTGCAAAATGCGGCGGATTTTCGGAATGTCTTCGAATAGCCGCACGGCCCGGCCGCAGGGCATGTCGAGCACGTCGGCGATCGATTGATTGTGGAACCGCACGGCCAGCGTTTCGGGATTGTAGCGGCGGCCGCGGCACACGTCGCACTCGACCCAGACGTCGGGCAAGAAGTGCATTTCGATTCGCTTCTGGCCGTTTCCCTCGCAGGCTTCGCAACGCCCGCCGGGAGCGTTGAAGCTAAACCGCCGCGGTTGATAGCCGCGCACCTTGGCGTCGGGGAGCTGGGCAAACAGGGTGCGGATCAGGTCGAAGGCGCCGGTGTAGGTGGCCGGATTCGAGGTCGGCGAATTGCCGAGCGGATGCTGATCGACGCGGATCACTTTATTGATCCGCTGCAATCCGCGGATTTCGTCGTGAGCGGCGGGGATCACGCGGGCCCGATGAAATTTCTGGGCCAGCGAGCGATACAGCACATCTTCGATCAGCGAACTTTTCCCACTGCCGCTGACACCCGAAATCGCCGTCAGCGTGCCGAGCGGAATGCGCGCGGTGACATTCCGCAAGTTGTTGTGCCGCGCGCCGACGATTTCGAGCCATCCGCCGCCGGGCGGTTCCGTCAACGGCGGCTGTGCGCCGCGCGCAACACTGCCGGCGCGTTTTCCCTCGCCGGTCGACTTCGAAGCTCGTTTGCGGTTTCGCGAGTCGATCAAGCTCGGTCCAGCCCACGCCATGCGGCGATTGCTCGGGATGGGAATATTCTTCTTGCCCGAAAGATACGGTCCGGTCACCGAACCTTTGAGCTTGGCGACCTGGGCCGGCGTGCCGCGGGCGACGATCTGACCGCCGAACTCACCGGCGCCGGGACCGAAATCAAGAAGCTGATCCGCCGCACGGACCACTTCCCGATCGTGTTCGACGATCAGCAGCGTGTTGCCCAAATCGCGAAGTTTTTCCAACGCGGTGAGCAGCCGGCGATTGTCGCGCGGGTGCAAACCGATCGTCGGTTCGTCGAGCACGTAGAGCACTCCGCACAGTCCGCTGCCGACCTGACTGGCCAGCCGGATCCGCTGCGCTTCGCCGCCCGAAAGCGTCGGGGCCGGTCGGGCGAGTGTGAGATATTCCAGTCCGACATCGACGAGAAACTGCACGCGAGTTTGCACCTCGCGAATCAATTCGCCGGCGATCTTCTTTTCTTCGCTCGTCCATTGCCAACCGGCCAGCTCATCGACAAGCCGGGCAAGCGAAAGGCGACCGATCTGGCCAATCGTGAGATTCTTGAGCCGCACGGCGGCCGCGTCGTCGCGCAGCCGAGTGCCGTCGCAAGTCGAGCATTCCACTTCATCGATCAGCGGATCGAGCTTGCCGCGCATGGCGGGCGACAATCGGCCGGCCTCCTCGAGCGCCGGATAGAGCCCTTTGTATTGAAAGCGGAACCAGAGCGACGCGTTCTTGCCATCGGCCTTTGTGGCCGCGTTCTTCTTGCTCGACCGTCGAGCGGGTTCATTCGCCGGCGCCGGCTGTGGCACCTCGATCCATTCATCGCCGCAACCGTAGAGGATCACACGCCGCTGCCGGGCCGTAAGTTGCTCGAACGGCACGTCGGCGGGCACCCCGGTGTGAGCCGAGAGCGCGGCCAACATCGCGGCGAACACTGGCGGCGCGCCGCCGGGGACTGGCTCATTTTGCGCGCCGCCGGGTCCCCCTTCGCGCGGGCTCTTCGCCGCCGCCACTTCGGGCCAGAGCCGGATCGCGCCTTCCGCGAGCGTCAGTTTCGGGTCGTGGATCAATGCGGCCGGATTCGCGCCGGTTTGCACGCCCAAGCCTTCGCAGGTCGGGCACCAGCCGAGCGAGCTGTTGAACGAGAAATTGTGCGGCGTCAGCCTTTCGAAGCTCCGCCCGCAACGGTCGCATGCAAAGTGCTGGCTGTGCACCTCGGTTCGCCAGCGCGGCTCGGCAGCAGTGTCCGACACATAGGCAACGTGCATCACGCCGCGGCCCATGGCCAACGCCGATTCGACGCTGCCGGCGATCCGCGAACGAGCGTCGGGGCGCACCGTGATTCGATCGATCACGACTTCGACCAAATGCTTGCGGCGGCGATCGATCGTCGGCGGCTCGTCGACGTTATACGTCTTCCCATCGATGCGCATGCGCGGATAGCCGGCGGCGCGGATCTCGTCCCACAGCGTTTCGTATTCCTGGCCGACGTGAATTTCGAGCGGCGCCATCAGATAGAGCCGTGTTGCCTCGGGCTCGGACATCAGTTTGTCGATCACTTCGTCGGCCGATTGGGTGCCGATCGGGATGTCGCACGCGGGGCAATAGGGTTGGCCGAGCCGGGCCATGAGCACGCGCAGATAATCGTAAATCTCGGTCACGGTGCCGACGGTGGATCGCGGCGTGTGCCCCATGTGTTTTTGTTCGATAGCGATGGCGGGCGACAGGCCATCAATGAATTCGAGCTTCGGCTTTTGCATCTGGCCGACAAACTGCCGGGCATAGGAACTGAGGCTTTCGACATAGCGGCGCTGCCCCTCGGCGTAGATCGTGTCCATCGCCAGCGAACTCTTGCCGGAACCGCTCAGACCGCAGCAGACGGTCATCTTGTCGCGCGGGATATCGGCATCGATGCCTTTGAGGTTGTGCTGCGCGGCGCCGCGGACGCGGATGCCGCGGCTTGGGCCGTTGTTGCCGCCGGCCTTCTTGCGCTGGGCTCTTGCGGCTGCATTGGCCTTTTGCGTTTCGCGCTGCAATTTCGGATCGAGATACGCCGCGAGCGCTTGGCCGGTCTGCGATTCGGGCATGGCGGCCAGCGATTCGGGTGTGCCGGCGCCGACGATCCGGCCGCCGCCGGAGCCCCCCTCCGGCCCGAGATCAATCAGCCAATCGGCAGTTTTGATCACGTCGAGATTATGCTCGACCACGAGGACGGTGTTGCCGGCATCGACGAAATCGTGCAGCACCTTCAGAAGCATGCGGATGTCGGCGAAGTGCAAGCCTGTGGTCGGCTCGTCGAGCAGATACAATGTTCGCCCGGTGCTCTTTTTCACCAGCTCGCGAGCCAGCTTGATCCGCTGCGCCTCGCCGCCGGATAGCGTCGGCGAGGGTTGGCCGAGCTTGAGGTAATCGAGGCCCACGTCGTGCAGTGTTTGCAGCTTGTGCCGCACGTCGGGAATGTTTTCGAAATGCTCGAGCGCTTGCTGGATGTCCATCTCGAGCACTTCGGCAATGTTCTTGCCTTTGAATCGCACTTGCAACGTTTCGCGGCTGAAGCGGTGTCCCTCGCACACCGGACAAGTAACCCACACGTCGGCGAGAAAATCCATTTCCAGCCGGTTCGAGCCATTACCTTCGCACGCCTCGCACCGCCCGCCGCCGCCGCTGACATTGAAACTGAATCGGCCCGGTTTGTATCCACGGGTTTTCGATTCCGGCAGCCGGGCGAATAGGTCGCGAATGTCGTCGAACACCTTTATATAGGTGGCCGGATTCGACCGCGGCGTGCGGCCGATCGGCGACTGATCGATGGCGATGAGCTTATCAAGATGCTCGAGGCCTTCCAGCCGGTCGAATGCCCCAGGCGCACCGACACCGCCGTTCAAATCCCTGCGCAGGGCTTCGACCAAAATATCACTGACCAGCGAACTCTTTCCGGAGCCCGACACCCCGGTGACACACACGAACGCCCCGAGCGGGATTTCCACATCGACCGAGCGGAGGTTGTTGTGCCGGGCGCCGAGAATCCGCAGCGTGGGTGTTGAAAAATTCGAAACGAAGGACGTTGGGGCGGCGGCCGGTGCCGCAACTTGCGGATCCGCCGTGCCCTGATTCTTTGTACGATTGCGGTCATTTTTATCGGCATCGTCGGCGGTGAGCCGTGCTCGCCGCCGCCGCGACACCTCCGCTTGCCGAGCGGTCCAATCCACCACTTCCCATGCCGCGCCGCCTATCTCCGTACTCGCCCCTCGCCCCTCGCCGCTCGCCCCTTCCCTTGCTAGCGCTGCGGGCTCCGCCGGCCGCACGGCAATAATGCGGCGCTCGCCCGGCACTTCGATCTTCAGTTTGCCGGAGAGATATTGTCCGGTAACGCTCCGAGGCGAACGGGCGATCGCCGTCGCATTGCCTTGCGCCACCAAGTGTCCACCGCGGACGCCCGGGCCGGGGCCGAAATCGACGATGGTGTCGGCGGCCCGCATCGTGTCTTCGTCGTGCTCGACCACCAGCACGGTGTTGCCCTTGTCGCGCAGTTGCGTCAGCGTGTCGAGAAGTTTTTGGTTGTCGCGCGGGTGCAGGCCGATCGACGGTTCGTCGAGAATGTAGAGCACGCCGACCAGCCCGCAGCCGATTTGCCCGGCGAGCCGGATGCGTTGCGATTCGCCGCCGGAGAGCGTGGGGGCGGTGCGATCGAGCGTGAGATATTCGAGGCCGACGTTGACGAGAAACCCGAGCCGGCCGCGGATTTCCTTTACCAGTTCGGCGGCGATGGTTTGTCCGATCGGGTCGAGTTTCAAGGCGCCGAAAAATTCCGCGGCATCGGCCACCGAAAGACTGCACACTTCGGGCAGCGTGCGCTCCGGCCGGTCTGCGAACTTCGTCTGCGCCGACGTGAGCGTTACCGAGCGGGCCTGTGGGTTCAGCCGGGCTCCGCCGCAAGCGCCGCAGCGCACGACGCTCATGTATTTTTCCAATTGCCGGCGCTGGATGCGGCTCTTCGACGAGCGATAACGCGAGAGCAATTGCGGCAAGATGCCTTCGAAATGGCCGCCGTACTTTTGGCCATGCGAGCCGCCGCGCCAGGTGAACGTGATGTGCTGCTCGCCGGTGCCCCAGAGCCAGAGATTCTGCAATTCGGCGGGCAGGCCGTGCCAGGGGGTTTCCAACATCGTGCCGCGCGGCAGGCCATGCAGCCGTTCGATCGTATCGGCGACGCCTTGATAGATGTGCCGCCGCCAGCGCCCCATTTCTTTCCATGGGCCCATCAACTCGAAGCAGCCTTCCTTGAAGGTTCGCTTCGGCTCGGGGATCAGCCGCGCGACATCGAAGCCGTAAATTTCGCCGAGGCCGTCGCACGTCGTGCACATCCCCTGCGGACTGTTGAAGCTGAACAATTGCGGGCTAGGGCTTTCAAAACTCAGGCCGCAGTGCGTGCAGGCGTAGTGGGCCGAGAGCACGATGTCGCCCTCACCGCGGGCGGCGACGCGTTTGATGGCTTTCGCCGGGCCGTCCTCTTCATCGGGTTCATTTTTATTATCTTCGTCGACGAGCACAGCATCGTCCGCCGCACCACCATCGCGCTCGGCAGCCTCATCGCTTGCGGTTTCGCGCGTCGCAACAATCAAGCTCCCTTCGCCGAGCCGCAGCGCTAACTCGACGGCCTCGGCCAGCCGCGGCCGAACGCCGCTCGACGCCGTCAGACGATCGACGACCACTTCGATATAGTGCCGCATCTGCCGATCGAGCCGCAGGTCTTCGGCGAGCTGCACGACGCGGCCATCGACTCTTGCCCGCGAAAAACCCTGTTTGATCAAATCGACGAACAGATCGCGGTGCTCTCCCTTTTGCGCCCGTACGAGCGGGGCCAGCACGAGAAACTGCGTCCCGTCCGGCAGCGACAGGATCCGTTCGATGATCTGCTCGCGGCTTTGGGCCGTGATCGGGCGATTGCACTTCGGGCAATGCCCCTGGCCGGTGCGGGCGTAGAGGACGCGCAGATAGTCGTAGATTTCGGTGACCGTGCCGACCGTCGAGCGCGGGTTTTGCCCCGACGATTTCTGCGAGATCGAGATTGACGGGCTGAGCCCCGAGATGTGATCGACATCGGGCTTGGCCATTTGGCCCAAAAACTGGCGGGCGAATGTCGAAAGGCTTTCGACGTAGCGCCGCTGCCCTTCGGCATACAACGTATCGAAGGCCAGCGAACTCTTGCCCGACCCGCTCACCCCGGTGAGGCAGACGAGCTTGTTTCGCGGGAGAACCAGATCGACGTCCCGCAAATTGTGTTCGCGGGCGCCCTTGACGACAATATCCGAAGCGGGCATGCGCTCGCGTGAAATCCTTTGGTGAATCGGGATAGCAAGAACGACGCATCCGTCGCGGTCGAGAAGTATTGTAGGGGAGGGATGGGTGAGGGGCTAGGGACGAGAGGCGAGGGACGAGGGACAAGGATGAGACGCAGACGCGCGAAACCGCAAGCGTGCTTCAATCCACCGAGAGATGGCGAGGCACGCTTGAGGTTTCGCGCGTCGAGCTTGGTGCTACAATCGCAACCATGGAACATGACAAGAACATTGGCCTCCGGGTTGCGGTGGTCGGCGGAGGAATTGCCGGGTTGGCGGCGGCGCATCGGCTGGGAGAACTCGAGCCTTCTTGCCAAATTAGGCTGTTCGAGGCTGGGCCGCGGTTGGGCGGTTCGCTACAGACCGTGCGGCGCGACGGATTCCTGATCGAATGCGGGGCCGATAGTTTCATCACGAATTTGCCCGCCGCGCTCGATCTCTGCCGGCGGGTCGGAATCGCGGACCAATTGATCTCGACCAACCACGCGGGCCGGCGGGCGTTCGTCGTTCGCCGCGGCCGCTTGCTTGCGGTTCCCGAAGGATTCGCGTTAATGGCCCCCGCGCGAATCTGGCCGGTGCTGACGACGCCGATTCTCAGCCCTGCGGGCAAGATGCGGTTGGCATGGGAGTATTTTGTTCCGCGACGTCGAGCCGATGGCGACGAAAGCTTAGGATCGTTCGTCCGGCGGCGATTGGGGCGCGAGGCGTTCGAGCGGCTCGTGCAACCGCTTGTGGCAGGCATCTACACCGCCGACCCGGAGCAGCTTAGCTTGGCGGCGACCCTCCCGCGGTTTATCGACATGGAGCGGACCCACGGTAGCCTGATCCGCGGCGCGCTGCGGCAGCGAGCGAAGGGGGATGCCGGAGTGTCGCACGCCAGCGGGGCACGATATTCGCTGTTCGTTACGCCGCGAGACGGATTGTCTTCGCTCGTCGATGCGATCAAGGCCCGTTTGCCGACCCAGACGGTGCTGCTAAACACGAAAGTATCCACTTTCGAGCGATCGGATACCGGCTGGCGGTTGACGTTCAGGGCAAGCGGCATCCAAGCCGATAGCGACGTTCGATCGAATCAGATGGAATTCGATGCCGTGCTGCTGGCGACGGCGGCCCCGGCTGCGGGCCGGCTACTGGCGGCGGTCGATCCGCAGTTGTCGGACGACTTGTCGGCGATTCCCTATGCCAGCACTGCGGTATTGTCGATGGCCTATGATCGCCACCAAATCGCCCACCCGCTCGACGGTTTCGGTTTCGTGGTGCCGGCGATCGAAGGGCGGCGGATACTATCGGCCAGTTTTTCGAGCCAGAAATTCGCCGGCCGGGCGCCGGCCGACCAGGTGTTGCTGCGGATTTTCATCGGCGGGGCGTGCCAAGCCGACCTGCTCGAGCGGAGCGACGAAGAATTGCAGCAAATCGCGACGGAAGAAATTGCCGAACTGCTCGGAGCACGCGGGTCGCCGAAGCTGGCGATTGTCGCCCGATGGTCGCAGTCGATGCCCCAGTATCACCTCGGACACTTGCAACGGGTGGCCAGGATCGAGTCACGGGTGGCGGAGATCCACGGATTGGCGCTAGCTGGCAATGCCTTTCGAGGCGTCGGCATTCCGCAAGTCGTGGCAAGTGGAGAGGCCGCAGCGGAGCGGGTCTTGGAAAGCCTGCGGCGGGCGCCGGCCGAGATTTAAAGGCTGGATGCTGAACAGGGACGGGAATAGCCGGGGCGCGGCGCCGATGCGCGAAACCGCAAGCGAGCGACGGGCCACGGTCGCCAAAAAAGCCCGCGGGGGAATGTCGGACCGCGGGGCGATGGAGCGCGCTTATTTCCCCTTGGCGGCCGATTTTGTGGCGGCGGCAGGAGCGGCGGCCCCTTCCTCCCCTTCCTCTTCCTTCTTCTTCTTTTTCTTCTTCACCGCCAGCTTGAAGACGCGCACCTTGGGCAGCCCCAATGCACTTTGACCTTCTTTCCAGCGGTCGGCCTCTTGCAGGCGAGCAATCCGCTCGGCCCGAGTCAACACGCCCCGGGCGCGGATCAGTCCGCGGCGGACTCGCAAGCTTTTGTCCATCGTCATGGTCGTCGAACCTCACATCAAACCATTCGGCCAATTGGCAAACCGCTCAGTATAAGGAACGCTCCGCCGCGCGATCAAGGTGGACATGTCCAACAACTTTTCGAATTGCAACGAACGGCAAGCCACACTTGTTGCGAGCTGGCGAAAAATCTGCGAAAAAATAGCCGTTGTCTCCCCGAATCGCGGAGAAGAATCGTTGCCGGCTTCCGGCAGACTTAATTTCAGCGACAAATCGTTTGACAATCCCGGCGGGGGTGTCTATCGTGAAATGAAGCCTGCGGTTGCGGCGGCAGAGGGATGGCCGTAGGGCCACGTGGAGTTGAAGTTGGCGGTGGCGCCTGTCAACTTCAAAGGGGGAGCAAATCGCGAGCGCATTTTGCCGCGGAGGTCGATTGCGGCGATGGGATTCGGTGCGATTGACCTCCTTGCTTGGAAGCATCGGTTCTCGATTCCATCGCTTGGCATAAGGGAACATGCCGCGGTGTGGCCCAAAATCTGATCGCCCAAAATCTGATGGTGTTATCCAAGCGTGCCGCTGATTCGCCGTCGAGCTTTTCTTTGTCATAACTCAGCTGTCGGCTCGGCATCGCCCTTTTCTCGATTTGTTCTCCATTCGCTATAGCGTAGCTTTCCTGCTCTTTTCGGCGCACCGTAGAATTCTTCTTTGTCAGGCGGTTGCTACTGAAGTTTGGCATCTTGATTCAGGACCGCGCAGGCGCGGGATCGCATCATGGACAAGTCGGTCGGGTTGAAAGACGCGCTAAGGACCTTTTATCCGCTGCTGATCCTGATCGCCGCCATTGAATTGCTGATTTGGACGCATTGGAACTCGCTGCTGGAAACGGCGAATCTTTGGGACAACCCCAAATACTCTCACGGCTACCTGGTTCCGCTGTTTGCCGGCGTGCTGCTTTTCTTGCGGCGCGATGAATCCGTCCCGTTGATCAAATCGCTGGCCACGTTGGGCGGATCGCTGCTGGGAATCGGCTTATTCATTTGCCTGCTGCCGTTCGTTCTGCCCGATTCGTTGATCACGCTTCCCGCGCGGAGCGTGGAACTGCTCGAGGCGATTGGAGTCGCGCTGAGCGCGGCTGGCGGATTGCTAGTCATTCAGCAGCGGATTGCATTTGCCGAGATTTCGGCCGCCGAGCGATGGATCGGTTTCGGTGGGATTTTGGCCGGTGAAGCGATGCGCCTTTGGGCAACGCACACCTCGCACTATTGGCCCGAACGGTTCTCGTTTATCGTGGCTTTGGGCGGTGTGTTCGTCATGGTTGGTGGCATGCGGAGTTTGCGCTGGGCAGGCTGGCCCATCGTTTTCTTGATCTTTATGCTTCCGCTACCGCAGCAACTGGATGGCACCTTATCGGCAGATCTGCAGACGCAAGCGACCGCATCGAGCACCTATGTGTTGCAGACGATCGGTGTGGGTGCCGTGCGAAGCGGCTCGGTAATCAGCGTCGGACACAACGGCGTTCCGATGAACGTCGAGGAGGCGTGCAGCGGTCTGCGAATGCTCACGATCTTCGGCGCTCTCTGCTTCGCCGTGGCGCTTTTGATCGATCTTCCAATGTGGCAGCGAGTGATCATCGTGCTGAGTTCGGTACCGATTGCATTGGCGGTCAATATTCTTCGAATTGTCGCAACCGGGGTCTTGTTTACGCTGCTTCCCGGCAGCGAAGAAAAACTCAAGCACTTTTTCCACGACGGCGCCGGCTTGGTAATGATGCCATTGGCGATGGTGCTGTTGTTTTTGGAGTACAAGATTCTCACGAACTTGTTCATCGAGGACGAGGAAGGACTGGTTCCACCGCTTGGATTGGCTGCGACGACAAACGGCAGTGGCCGCGCGAATGCCGGTGCGGTCGCAATGTCGGCTGCGACGCCGAAACGGATCGCCCAGCCTGCGGCAGCGCCGATGGCGCCGATATCGGCCAAACCGCTTCCGGCAAGGCCGATGCCGACCGCGTCGGTCCAAAAACCGAATCCGGCGAAGCCATTGCCATTGCGGCCGGTTGCGGCCAAGCCAGTGAGTTCGCCGCCTGCCACATCCGCTGCCGCGAGGCCCCTTCCGACAAGGCCGCTGCCCGCCAA
Source organism: Pirellulales bacterium (assembly GCA_036267355.1). Lineage (NCBI taxonomy): Bacteria > Pseudomonadati > Planctomycetota > Planctomycetia > Pirellulales > Pirellulales bacterium. The sequence continues at coordinate 87,440 of DATAWG010000008.1, forward strand.
GCAGTTACCCGTTAATTCTGGAAGTCCCATTCCGGCCCAGCCGCTGCCGGCAAAACCGCTCCCGAACTATTTAGCATCCGCGAAGCCGCCGGCCGTTAGTCCGGCCGCCGCGGCTGGCGATTCGGTTGCCAGCAAGCCGCCGCAACCGGTGCCTTCTGGAGAAGCAACGTCCGCGCGTCGCTGAGCGGAACGTAAGCGAGGAAGCAGAGGAAGAAAATTGTGTTGGGGATGGTGGCGTCGTGAACGTTCTTACGTAGCCCACGCCTTTTCAGGCGTGGGATTTCGACCAACGAAAAAATTGTTGCAGCCGGCTTCAGCCGGCTTACCGAGGAGTTGGCTTTAGCCGCTGGCCCTGCCGATGGCTGAAGGCGCGAAAAATCAAAAGCCCCGTGAACGGGGCTGGACAACCATTTGTTGATTGAATCGGCATCCCAGGCATGAATGCCTGCGCAAGGAAAAAAGCCCTTCCAGCCCATCGCTGGCGACCAACAAGAAATGCGTCGAGATTGGACAACGCTCAGGCATCGAAAATGTGGCGAAAGCGCAACAAGCTCATAGTGATGGGCAGTCGCGACAATTGAAATAAGCCAAAGCCTGGCAAGGCGTTACAAAACAGCGGCGGATTGGGAGATCCGCCTGGACCAAGAAGTGCGTCCGCAGCCCTAGGATTGGCGTTTGCGGCAAACAGACGGCCCGACTCATCTGGAGACTTTCACGGTGTTCCCTCCTCCCGACAGCCATTCGCTGGAAAACTCATCTGACGGCTATCCCGAAAGCAGCTATCCCCAAGGGGGCGGCTCCAAGGCTTCGCCAAATGGCACTGCCACGGCCGACGACCATCGCGGCCACGAATTAGTGCCATATAGCGGCGGCATGATGTCGGCCAGCGGTTTTCCATGGGCCGTCGGTCCGACGCGCCCGGAAATTCTGACCGCCACGCCGACGTTTGGCAATCTGATGCATGCCCTGCGGCGCCGGCTGTGGCTGGCCATTTTCGGGGGACTTGTGCTGGGCGGTGCTTTGGGCTATTCCGCCTGGAAACTCATGCCGACGAAATTCGAATCGGCAGCCACGTTACAGGTCAAAATCCAGGACCCGCACGTCTTGTATCATGGCGAAGGGGTCGAGTTCGAAGCGTATAAGCGCAATCTGGTTGCGGCAATCAAAACTTCGAGCCTCGTGATTCAGAAAGTGCTCGACTCGAAAGCGGTTCAGAATGTCCCGGTCATCAAGGAGCACGGTTTGGATGCCGGGGCGTGGCTGTCCGACAACCTGACGGTCGACGATCAACTGGGCAGCGAATATGTGAAGGTGGCTCTGCGCTACGAAGACCCGCATGGATTGCCGGATATCGTCAACGCCCTCGTGAATGCCTATATGAGCGGCGTGTTGGACACCGAGCGCACCGATAAGCTCCGCCGCCGCGACGAGTTGGACAAGAAGTATCGCACGTACAAACAAAACGTACTCGACAAAGAACGGCAACTCTTCGAGTTGAACCAACAGATCGGCACCGCCGACGCCGAAACCGCCAAAATCAAATACCGCATTGAGGTCGCCGATCTGGAAGGCCTGATGCAATCGCGGGCCGAAGCGCAGAAGCAGATCGCCGAACTGACGATGAAGATCGAAATGGCGAAGCAGATGTACGCCGACGCTCAAAAAGGGGATGTTTCCGACGCTCAAATCGAAGAACTCATTGCTCGCGACCCGCAAATCCTCCAGGCCAACAACGACCTGGCTCTGCTCCACCGCCAGGAGCGGGAACTCAGCAAGGTCGTAAAGAATTCGGCTCGCTCGCCGGAGATGGTTCGAATTCGCGACACGATCAGCAGTGTCGAACAGTCGATCGAGGAATTTCGCACCGCCGATCGGCAACGATTGATCGAAAGCATCCGCCGCAACGGCGCAGAAGGCGGCGCCAACATGAAGGCCCTCGAACTCGAGCGGCAACTTTACGTCGACCAGTTCAAGCACTCGACCCAAGATGTGGCCACGCAGGCGGAGAATGTGCAAAAACTGGAAAAATTCAATGGCGACGCCGACCAACTGCGAACCGACATCACCCAGTTGCAAACCGTCGTCAACGAGATGAGCAACACGCTGACGCAATGGAATATCGAATTGGACGCTCCGCCGCGCGTTACTCTCCAAAGCGAGGCGAGTGCGGTCCGGGCCGTCGATCCATACAAACAATATGGCATGGCCGGCTTCGGCGGCTTCTTGGGATTCGGCTTGGCGCTGGCGGCAGCGACGTTTTATGAATTCTTCTCGCGGCGTGTAAATTCCGCCAACGACGTGGCCGAAGGGCTCGGCATCCGCGTAATGGGCGATCTGCCCGCATTGCGTCGCCGACGAATCGCGCTTCGGGCACGTTCGCGAAGGGCGATCCACGGTCTTGTGGCCGAGTCGATCAATAGCATTCGCGCCGCGCTGGTGCGCAATTCGGAGCCGGGCGCATGCAACGTGTATCTCGTCAGCAGCGCGGTCGATCAGGAAGGAAAGACGACCGTTGCCAGCCAATTGGCGGCCAGCTTGGCGCGCTCCGGCCGGCGCACGCTGTTGCTCGACGGCGACCTGCGGCATCCGGGCGCTCATCACGTGTTCGGATTGACGAATGAATACGGTTTCAGCGAAATGTTGCGCGGCGAGGTCCACGTCGACGACGCGATTCGTCCAACCCCGGCCGACAATTTGTGGATGATCACGGCGGGTCAGGCCTGTGCTCAAGCCGTCTTGATGCTGGGCAAGGACGCGCTGGGAGAGATTTTCTCACGGCTTGAAGCACGGTTCGACTTCATCGTCGTCGATTCCGGGCCGGTGCTGAAAGTGGCCGATCCGATGTTGCTCGGGCAATTCGTCGATGGCGCAATTCTTTCCACGCTGCGAGACGTGAGCCAGATCCATAAGGTCTACGAGGCCAGCGAGCGCTTGAAACTAGCGGGCGTGAAGGTCGTCGGCGCGGTGGTCAACGGGGTCGACGAACACAGTGCTTACGATCGCTACAACGTCGAACTTCCCGCCGCATAGTTCTCGATCCGCGACCACACGTCGCCTGTCGTGGGAGAGTGGCTGGCGGCGAGGATCCAGGATCTCCCCTCGCCCCCTTGCGGGAGAGGGGCCGGGGGTGAGGGGTGTTTTCTATTTCAACGGAGTTTCGAGCATGAAATGGCTTTCCGTCGTGCTGCCGTTCGTCGTCGCCGTGCCATTGTTGGTGGGCACCGCGATTTGGCAGGGGAAAGAGACCGAGCGGTGGGGCGAAATCCCCGAGATGAAGCAATTCGCCGCCCGGCTGAAAGATCTTCCGATGAATATCGGTCCCTGGCACGGGGAGGCCGGACCGGGACTGGCGGATTCGATGCGCAAGGCCGCCGGCGCCGAAGGCGATCGCCAGATCATTTACACCAACGAAACGACGGGCGAACGAGTCGATATGTTCATCGTGGTCGGGCGTCTGTTGGATATGTCGAAACACCGGCCCGACCGCTGCTATCCGGCCCAAGGTTACAAGGCCGAGGGAGACGAGGCGGTGTTGCAAAAGTTTACCACGGCAGCGAAATCGAAGGTCGAATTCCGCACTGCCGTCTACGTCAAGGAAGAACAGAACTTCAAGACGCGAATCTATTGGAGCTGGGCCAGCGACGGCGTTTGGAAAGGCCCCGACGGCGAAGATGGCCTGCGCAAGCAATTCCGGCGCACCAAGCCGATCTACAAGATGTACGTCGATACCACCGTGCGGCGACCGGACGAGCACGATGGAGAAGGGCCGGCCGTCGATTTGATCAAGGTGCTTGTTCCGGCATACGATCGGGTGCTCTTCCCGGCCGGCGAATCCGGCGACAAGATTGCCGCTCCAAAGGCAGTTCCGAAGGCGATCACGGGCGAGGCCGCTGGGCCGCAAACGGTGGCATCGACGTAATCCAGCGGCTGGTTAGCGGACCGGCGCCGCAACCGGTCCGGAGGGTATGGGGCCCAGCGATCGCGCCACCTCCAAAGGATCGATCGATTGCAATTGCGTTTGCGCGGTCGCTCCCGCCTGCTGGAAACTTGCCTGTTGGACCGCGTTGTCGGTCGGGCGTTGGCCCGCTGGCGACGGGGCACCCGCGCCCCACGCTGATCCGCCCGCTACCGGCCACGGCGCACCCGTGTATCCCCTCGTTGTCGCGCCGCGATCCGGCGACACGTAGTCGGCGGCCTCGAACCGCTGCTTTGGCAGACCATTCTCGATGGGGAGCGATTTCATTGCCGGTTGTTGATCCTCGGCCGTCGTCCGTCCGATCTGCAATGGATCGATGGCCGTCATGGAGGTGCTCGTTCGGTCGTCGGCGATCGTGTGCAGATTTGCCACCGCGTCGCGCAGCGGCGAGAAGCGAATTTCGGCCGCCGGGCCAACTTGCGGCCTTGCTGGACCCGTCGCCGAGCAGATCGCCCCCGGCGCGTTTGCCGCCGGATTGCCGCTCATGCCAACGCCCGAACGGACATTGTTCGAAGCTGCCGGCGGCCCGCGATCGATCGGAGCCCACGCGCCGGGGAAATTGGCGGCTGGCCAAATGGTGTGCGATCGATCTTCGTAACTGGCAGGGTGGATAGGTTGATTGCCCGGCTGGCCGCTCGGAATCGACCATCGAGCCGTTGCCGTCGGAGCCGACCCCGGATTCGCATTTGAAGCCATGCCCTCAGACTTGGACGACCAATCGTCGGCGGTTATCGGCACTGCCTGCGCCGGCCTTTCGCCGACGATTCGAAGCGAATCGAGATTCTCGTTGCCCGATCCTTGGGCGCCGGCGAGGCCGATTCGGCTGCGCGGTTGCTCGATCGGCGGTAGCGGCTCAATCCAGGCTGCCGCCGTGGAGTTCGACGGCCGCGGCGCGGCAGAGTCGGCGGGCGATTGAAAGCCCGTTCTGATTGTCGACGAGCGAAGCATGTTCGCCGGCGGCCATTGGTTCGCCGCCGGCGCAGTCATCGGGGTGGTCGGTTGGGCATTGTCCGTCATCGTGGTCGGTGCGATGACAGGTGGAACTGAATCAGGCTGGGCAGCCGGCAGAACCGCGAGGGAAGTTTGGCCCGACAGGGTTCGCAGTGCGTTCGGCGGATTCGAAACCGCCTGGCTTGGCATCGGTTGCGCAGGCCCAGGCCAAACCTGGTTCAGCCGGGCCGGCTCGACAGATTGCGGACGAATCGAAATCGCCATGGGAGTTGCCGACGGTTCGAAAAGTTGCGAGCCCTTGGTCGTGCCAGGCTCTGGAGTGGGCAAGATATTGGGAGCGCGGCCGCCCGGAAATGGCGCAGCGCCGGGAGTAGTGCCGTCATTGGAAAAAGGTCCAGTCACCGGCGCCGCACCCGGAGGTTGCGATCCGCTCGGCAGCGGCAGACCGTTCAGCATCGGCGTGTTCGGGCCCGGCGTTGCGGCTGCGGGCGGTGTCGCACCCGGCAGTGTCGGTCCGGGCGTTGCCGGCCCTGACGTTGCCGGCAGCGGATTGGCGCCTGGAGCAGTGCCGTTCGGAACCGCCGGATTCGTAGGAACTGCCGAGCCTCCGGAGTCGGCTGGGGGTGCGGCCTGCGCATTTCCCATTCCCGTGTCAGTTGTCTCGCCCGGCTTGCCGAGAGCTTCTTGAATGGCCGGCGGAACTTGAACGTTGGTCGGTTGTGGGATCACCGCTGGAACCGGGGCCGGCGCTGGCTGCGTGCCGGGCCATTGACGCCAATGCGTTGGATAATAGCCGTAGTATTTCACATTCGCCGGGCAGGGTCCGCTATAGCCATTGCAACACGGACAACCCGGGGCACTCGGAACGACGATCAGGCCGTCGCCGCCGATGGCTACTCCCGCTCCCAGCGAAAGCACGAGCGGAACGCACAACCACTGTCGGATCGGCATTTTCAGGTACATGGATTCCTCACCTTAACGCTCATCGCAGCAATGCTCGTTGCAGCGAACCTATTCGAGCCCGGCATTTATGGAGCTTTTCGCTTCCGAGCGTTCCTGCGAAAATTTCCCTTTGGTATGCGTTTCGTCCGATTTGCCGCACGGCCGGCCATCCATGCCGGAATAGTTTCGCGGGTTTCAAGCCTCCATGCGGCAATTAAAAATGACTGCCTCCAATGGCGCCGGAGCCCGTCAATGCCCCCGGATGCTGTATGCCGAAGACCCCCTGCACTGCCAGGGTCGCTACACCGAATATTCGCTGGAACGGAGAAATGACATTGCCCAACGCGTTGTCTAATGCATACAGCTTGTCGGCGGACAGATAGATTCGGTCGCCGGGCATCACTTGATAATTGGTGTTCGTCTGGCCGTCTTTCGTGATTTGACTCCAATGCACCGGCAAGATTTGGTCACAGCAGTTTCCTGCCGGCACGGGCCGGGCGAGCCAGATCTTCGATTTATTGGCCAACTGCGAGATTCCATTGATCTGCGCCAGAGCATCGAGCACCGTTTCGTTGCCGGTGACCGGGTAGCGGCTTACGCTTTCGCCATAGCCGGCACCTTCCGTGATAACGTAGTACACCTTGCTGTTGTAAGCTCCGACGTCGACGGCGATGTGCGGATCGTCCAGAGAGGTGGCAAGATGCGATTCGATCGCTTCTCGGGCCTCGACGACGGTCATGCCGGCCAGATAAACCGTTCCATAGATGCCAAGGTTGACGCGTCCGTCCGGTCCCACCAAATGCTCGCCGGCGATTTGCTGATTGCCAGCTAATTGGGCAAAGCCGACGGTGACCTGGGGCTGTTTCAAGAGGCGTCGCAATTGGGTTTCCACCGCCTCGGTGGCCTCGTCGAGCGAAAGCCCCGCGACGTTCACTTTGCCATAGCCGGGCCCGAGTTCGACAGCGCCTCCCGGTTCGACGGTGAAGTAGCCATTGATCGGCTGACCCACGGGCGTCCCCGCCGCTCGGATCTGCAAAATGTCCTGCGGCGAAATCCGGTATGGCGATTTCGGAACAATCTTGATGGCGTCGATGTACAAGATGTCCGGTGGCTCGATTCGGTAGGGAGGCAACGAAACCTTGCACTTCTCAATCGGCACCTCGCCGCCAAGTGGAATCGGCGGGGTGCCAGGTGCTTGAGCTGCCATTAGAGCGTCGGGCGACGGCGGGCTCGTGATGGTGTGACAGCCGGCAAAGGCCACTAAAATGGCGAAAGACGCCGCCACTGCGCTGCAAGCGAAAATCCGGCGCGGCAGCGGAGTTAGCCAGGAAAATTGCAAAGACCGGCGCAAATAACTGCCAGCAGAGCTGCGTGCTATCATGTCGTTAAAGCTTCTGGCATTCATACAGGCCCAATAATCGGCAAGGTCTGCCAACGGCCTTCATGCAATCTTTCCCTTTTGTCGGAAAAGTCTTCCCAGATTGCGCAATGCGAACCTCATTCGACCCCGGCTCTGGATTGTCAATTCCCCGCCGTTTCATTGACGGATCGGCCGCTGCAAATACAATGGAGCAAAGGTAATTCAAGGCCCTGCCAGGGCGGCGCGTAATGGGTGCGGTTGAGAGGAATTGGCCATCGTGCGATTGGCTCGCTAATTTGGGATAGTGGGGGACGAGAGGCTCTTTTTTTGGTGTGGACGCTCGATTTGTTGTGGACGTTAGGGATGCAATCGTCCACGCGTAATTCACCAACATGGCGACGCGTTTGTGGCAAAGTGTCCGTTTGCCCGTGGTCCCACCCACGCGGAGGAAGCTAGCAGTTGGCTAGCGGCGGGCGGTCTTGCATAGCACTCCTTTCGAACTGCTCCCTTCCGGGGCAAATTCAGTTTCCCATATCTCTACCAGCGCAAGTCTCACTTGCGCCCGCAGAAGAAGTGTTTCGACAAATTCGATCTGCGAGGCATCGAGAAGCGTCAAAGCATCCTTTTTCCCCTTCATGCGTGACACCTAGGTCCCGCCGAGCAAACCAGACTGCAACATCGAATGAAACGTCTGAATATTAAACTTGTCGTTGTGCTGGTGGTCTGTACGGTTACGGCAATTGTCGGCGTGTATTTCGCCCATGCCTTTCAGTACGGTCAGGCGGCCATAAGCTCGCGGCAGCAGGCCGAGGCCCTGTTGAAAGAAGGGAAACGGACGGAAGCGTTGCGGCAATATGTGGTCTATCTCCGGCAAAACGACACTCCCGATCCGCAAGTGCTCACCGATGCCGCTCAGTTGGCCAAGTCGGTCGCGTTCGAGCAGCCGAACCGCGATACGGTCACCCAGGCATTCGAGTTGCTGCGAGAGGCAATTCGGCAACTCCCGGACAACGCCGATTTGCGCCTTTCCTATGCCGAACTGATGATGTTCGCCCAGCGATCCGACGAGGCCGTCGAACCGCTATTGTGGCTCACGGCGCCGGAGCGCGGGAAGCACGATCCGAAGTTCGATATCATGTTGGCCCAATGCTACATCCAGCGGTCGTTTTACGACAAAGCGGTCGACGTGTGTGCCGCGCTGACTGGCTTCGACGTCACCGCGCGAACTTTCGACGAAAAAAAGGCGACGGCTCCGCACCAAATCGACGCCTACGACATCCTGGCCCACCTGCTGCGCGAACGCACCGCGGTGCTGCAACCTCAGGTTGCAGACTTGGTGATGGATCAATTGGTGGCGGCGAACAAGGATTCCTACCGAGCCCATCTTCAGCGTGCCCGCTATTGGCAGCAGTATGCGAAGGGGAGCGCAGCGAAGATCGCAGCCGCGAAAAAGGATCTGGAAGCTGCCCTCAAACTAGCGCCGAACGATCCGGACGTGATCCTCGTTGCCGCTCAATCCGCGATCATCGAAAAGAAATTCGATGAATGCCAGGCCATCTTGAATCGCGGGCTCGAACTGTATCCGACCAATGTCAGCATGTATCGGCAATGGGCCATCCTCAAGAGCACCGAGGGCAAGCTCGGCGACGCCGCCACGCAAGTCGAGGCCGGGCTGAAGCGGATGCCGGATAATCCGGAACTGCTTTGGATGCTCTGCGAAATCAAACTCCAGCAGCGCGACGTGGCGGGGGCTCGTGCGACGCTCGGGGCCCTGCGCAACACCAAGTATGCCAAGCCGCTCATCGACCTGATGGATGGCCGCGTCTTGCTCTTCGAAGGCAAATGGCGCGAGGCGGCGCAAGAGTTCGAACGACTTCGACCGCTATTGGCCCAATCACCCGAAAACACCAAACAAATCGACCTGTATTCCGCCCAATGCTATGGCCAGCTAGGCGAATACGACAAGCAATTGGATGCCAGCCAGCGCGTTGCCCAAACGGACCCGACGTCGTATCAAGCGCAGGTCGGCATCGCGATGGCCTATCTGTCGATGGGAAAAACCGATGAAGCCAAGCGCCGCTATGACTTGCTGGTCAAGGCCGTCGGCAAGGATAAAGCACTTTCGACGCCCCAAATTTGGCGGCCGATCGTGCAATTGCGAATGGATGAGCAATTGCGCCGGCCCAAGGCAGAGCGCGATTGGACACGCGTCGACGAAATCATCCAACAGCTCGATTCGAGCGATGCCGCCGGCTCGAAGGACAAAGAGACCGACAAAGCGGCGCGTTCTGCGCTCGCGCTGGTCAAGGCCGAGGTCGAGTTGCGCAAGGGCGATCTCGATAAAGCCCGCCAGATTCTCTTGGATGCCAGGAAAGAATATCCCGCGGAGCCCGGTATCTGGTCGGCGCTGGCAACGATCACCTCCCAGACCGACAGCCCGGCCGCGGCGTTGAAATTTCTCGACACCGCACCGCCCGAAATTCGCGATTCCATGGCGCTGCGATTGAACCGGGCCGGTATTCTGCTGCGGCAAGGCGGCCCGAACGTCAAACCATCGCTGCTCGCGATCGATGCCGGCAGCGATACGCTTTCAGCCGCCGATCGCGGGCGGTTGTGGAGCGGCTTGGGCGCGGCATTCCTCAGTCTTGGCGAGCAAGACACGGCGATGCGATTCTGGAGCAAGGCAGCCGATGTCAGCCCCGACGATTTGAAGATCCGTTTCAACCTGTTCGACTTGGCGCGCGAAACTGGCGACGAGGCCATGATGTCGAAAATCGTCGAGCAGTTCCAGAAACTGATGGGTGTCGCCAGCGCGGAAGCACGCTACGCCGACGCGGCCCGCAGCGTGGCGCTGGTGCGCAAATCCGTTCGCGAACGAACGCCCACGAACCGTTCCGCCGCCCCGCTCAACGACGCCGAAAAGCTGCAACTCGCCTCCGCGCGAAAGCTGCTCGAAGAAGTCAGCCAAGATCGCGCCAATTGGTACGAAGTGGCGCGCGTCATGGGCGATATCGAGGTTCTCGAAGGCCCAGGACATGAGAACGACGCCATCGCCGACTATCAAAAAGCCCTCAAGCTTGGGCCGCCCAGTCCCCTCATCCTCCGGCCGCTCGTGCTGCTGCTTTCGCGGCAGAATCGCACCGAGGAAGAAAAGGCCGCCTTGGATCTCGTCAGCCCGGAATACGTCTCCGAACTCGGGCTGGGCCATTGGGCCGTCGAAACCGCCGTGAATAGCCGCGATTTTCCCGCTGCCATCGCACGCGCGAAACGCGAGGTGCCCGACGATTCTCGCGATCCAAGCGGCCACATCTGGATCGCCAAGATCTATGAACGGGCTGGAATGTCGGATGAAGCCGAAGCCTCGTTTCGCCGCGCCGTGGCCACCGGCCCCGACCAGCCCGAAACTTGGGCCCGGCTGATGGAGCATCTTGCGACGCACCATAAGCTCGCCAAGATCCGCGATGTGCTGCTGGAAGCGCGCAAGCAATTGCCCGAAGATCGCGTCAATCAGGTGCTCGGGCCGGGCTACGCGTTGATCGGCCAGTATGAGCAAGCTTTAACCTACTACTTGGCGGCGCTGGAAGCCGCGCCCGACGATTCTTCCACACATCGGATGGTCGCGAACTTTTATCTGCAAATCGGCCGCACCGAAGACGCCCGCAAAGAAGCACTCGAGGTTTTGAAACTAGCGGCCAACGATCCCAAGCAGAAGCCGAATGCGATGTGGGCCCGCCGTGCCCTGGCAGACCTGCTGGCGAGCACCGGCAAGTATCCGGATTTTCTCAAAGCCAAGGCCCTGTTGGCGGAGAATGTGCAAAGTAGCGGCAGCACCGACGACAAACTGCGTTTGGCCGAGCTCCTCGGCGAACGGCCGTCAGAACCGTCGCAATGGCGTGAGGCCGTCGGGCTGTTGGAATCGTGTACCCCGCTTTCGCCGGCAAACCAAATTCATTTGGCCCATCTGCACGAATTACTCGGCAATTGGGCCGATGCCCGTCGCGAGATGGTCAACTTCGTATCGGAGCACAGGGCCGGACCGGCCGCCTACATCGCGTTCATCGATATGTTGATCCGGCACGACGAAGCCGCCGATGCTTCCTCCTGGTTGGATCGCCTTGATGCGGTCGAACCGACGATGCCGGGAAGCGGCCTGACGCCGGCCGTGGCGCTGCGGAGCCGGATTTTGGTCAAACAAGGCAACACCGATCGAGCGGTTGCATTGCTGAATGGCGTCTTGCCGAGCCGACCTTTGCCGCCGGACAAGCTGCCCCTGTTGCGGAATGTCGCCATGCAAATGGGTCAATTGGGCCTGAATGCGGCGGCGGAAGAACTGTTCCGCGAATACGCGAATTACGAACCGTCAGGAAAGTTGCTCTTGGCCAGTTTCCTCGGCCATATCGGCCGTTTGGATGAATCGCTCGATCTGTGCGAAGAATCTCTCAAAACATTTCCCATGCCCGCCGTCATGGCGATCGCCGGCGAGGTGTTCCAATCCCAGCCGAGCCATATTCAGCCGAAACATATCGAGCGCGTCGAGAAATGGTATCAGCGAGCGCTCCGCGACGATCCCGAATCCGCGCCGCTGCTGCTCCAACTCGCGCAATTCCGCGAGATCAGCGGCAACTTCGACGAATCGGAGCGCATCTATCGCGGCTTGCTCCGTCGCAATGATCTCGACGCCACGCAGCGCTCCCACGCACTAAATAACCTGGCGTTTTCCCTGGCGGAGCGCAAAAAAGACCTCGCCGAAGCACTCTCATTCATCAATGAAGCGGCGCAACTCTATGGCCAAACGACCGACGTGCTCGACACGCGGGGGATGGTCTACGTGGCAATGGGCGATTTTCCCAAGGCGCTGGCCGATCTCAACGACGCGGTCCTGGGAGCCGATCCTGCCCCTGTTAAGCTGCTCCACTTGGCGCTGGCACAGGACCTGTCGGGCGACCACGCCGCCGCTGTGCTTAGCTTCACGCGAGCCAAAGAGCAAAAGCTCGACCCCACCGCTCTGCGCAAAAGCGAGCGCGAGTTTTACGATCGCTTGAGCAAGGACCTCGGGCCTTAGGCCGACGCAACGTATGCCGGTCTCTGGCCGTCACCGTCGATTCAAGCAAGTTGGCACAGCACCAAAATTCCGCGATCCCCCGAGCCCCCTTAATGCCTGCTTCCTACGGCGATATTCGCGCCTGGACCGAATCGAAAGATCCCGCGCATGTTCCGTCGTTCGATTCCGTATGCAAGTTGGTCGGCATCCCCGCGTATCTTGAAATCGGCAGGTATGGGCTGTGCGAGGATTGCGGCTACGGCCACGTCGATCGCGATGAATACACGTCGTCGGAGAATGAGTCGATCCTCGTTTTGGTCCAGTGCATCGACGATCTGGCAGTACGTTGCATGCGATGCGCGGCAGCCCATTTCGGCGACCCCAGCAGCGCTCAGGTTGAAAAGCCCTGAACAGGCACGCCTCGCTCTAGCTCGGATTATTCATGGTGCCACACAAGTGCTTTGTCACACCTCAATTTTGGGATAGACCGACTTTAGTTTGCAGCGGGCATCTGCGATCTTCATCTGCCATTCAACGCCGCGCTGCCAACGATTGATTTCATTCGACCAAGTGGCGATTTGTTCGCGGAGCATTTTCAAATCACCGATACGGCGGCCCCGACGCAATGGCGCGTGATCGAACTACCCAATATTGGATTTTCGATTCGTCATCCCGCCTTTTTTTTGGCGTACGGCGGATCGTTTCGTGACGGATCGTCTCGGTAATTTCCCTTTCGACAACCTTGCGCGCCAGCAACCGCAGCGGTCCAATTGGCGTATCCTAGGCTGCGCTCTCTATTCCGCGGATGCCGGTTTTTCCGGCTCTTGAGGAAAATTTGCGAATCCCTGTCGGGCCAGGCGGCGGTTCGGTCATTTCCTAGCTATCAGGGTTTGCACTTCGCTCGCCCTACCAAACCAGCTTCGGAGGACTGAGCCATGCGTCGCTTCAATCAAAACCTGTCGATGGCAATCGCGGTGGTCGGAATCACGTTGTTTGCGAGCGCGGCATTCGCGCACGGTTTTGGCGGCACGGGCGGCGGACACGTCGGCGGCAGCACCCATCCGACGGCCTTTGCCCCGCGCTCGACCGGCCGTTCGCTGCCTGGCAATACGGTTCACCCGACGAACCGCATTCAGAACTTCGCCCGAATCAACAATCCCGGAACCAACTTGCCTCCGGTGTTGATTCCGCCGTAAGCGTTCACGATGTTTTGTCGCTTTCCGGAGATTGATTGCCTGATTTTAGCTGGCCTGTGGGTGGAGCGGTAGCGCGGAGATGTGTTCCAGAGTGGCAGGCGGAAGAGGAGCGGCAGGGTAAACGACAGCGCCGCTA
>DATAWG010000009.1 GCA_036267355.1 Pirellulales bacterium
AGTAACTGTTCATGCGAGTTCTCCTGATCGGTGATATCGTCGGCAAGCCGGGGCGGCAGGTGGTGGTGCGCGCGGTTCGTGGGCTCATCGCTCGCGAATCGCTCGATCTCGTGGTGGCCAATGCCGAGAATGCGGCGGGCGGTTCGGGCCTCACGCCGGCCATCTACCACGAGCTGCGCTCCGCCGGCGTCGACGCGATCACGTTGGGCGATCACATCTATCGCCGGGCCGAAATCGAGCCGATCCTGCGTTCGCAGAGCGATATCGTCAAACCGGCTAATTTTCCGGCCAACGCGCCGGGCCACGACGTGGCCGTGGTTATCGCTCGCAACGGAGTCCGCGTCGCGGTCGTGAGCCTGTTGGGCCGGGTGTTCATGCGGCCGGTCGATTGCCCGTTTCAAGCGATCGATCGCGTCTTGCAATCATTGCCCGACGATGTGCATGTGCGGCTGGTCGACTTTCATGCCGAGGCCACGAGCGACAAGCAGCTGCTCGGGCGATATCTGGATGGCCGGGTGTCGGCCGTGCTCGGCACGCACACGCACGTTGCCACGGCCGACGAGCAGATTCTTCCCGGTGGCACCGCGTTTCAATGCGATGTCGGCATGACTGGCCCGCACGAAAGCATACTCGGTCGGCGCATCGATCGCGTCTTATCGACGACGCTCACGTTCAACCCCTCCCCGTTCGACGTGGCCACGGGCGACGTGCGGCTCAACGGCTCGATCGTCGAATTGGATTCGACAACCGGCCGGGCCACCGCCATCCGGCGCCTCTCGATCACCATGGCCGAGGCCGAACGGCTCACCGCGAACTCTTCATCGGCGCCGGCTGCATCCACGAACGGCTCGAGCGTTGAGACGCCCGCGACGGAGCCGGAGCCGAAGTAGCCCTGCTTGCGAACAACCAATCCAAGCCGCCCGATGCGCGGTCGAACGGTGCCGAGAATTGCTTATTTCGGCCAGTCGGGGTTCGGGTCGAAATTGATGATCGGCGTGGCCGGCTCCGTGGGGATCTGTGGATGCAGATACGGCTTGCTGACGGCCTTGTGGCATGAATAGCAACCTTCGAGCATGAAGCGGTAGGCCTTCTCGAACGCCACCTTGTCTTTCGCCTTTACGGCTGCTTTCAGTTGCTTCATCGGGCTGTTGTCGATCGCTTGCAGAATATCTTTCAAGATCACTTCTTTTCCGGCCGAATCCTTGCGAACCGGAATCACGCGCACGGCCCAGTGCAAATGCTCGTCGGTTTCTCCCAAAAAGAAGTCGGCCAGATCCCAGTTGGCATGCTGGCCGGCGAACCATACGTTCGCGAATTGAAAGCTGACATCCATCATCACGTGCGATTGATCCGTTGCCTTGGCCTTGAGCAGTTCCGTGTCCGCCGCGAGCGATGCAAGCGTGGGGGCCTGCTTCTTGGGCTCGGCGGCGCCCCGTGCCGCACGTTGCCAGTTGGACAAGGCCGCACAGGCCGCGGACCCCAGAATTCCACCCAGCAAAACGAGTCCTGCATTACGAATCCGCTGTCGTGCGCGAGGCATGGTTGTCGCTCCGAGTCAGTGTGGAAAAGAAGTCATCCCCACGTTTTCGAGCGATTGTAACACGGGGCATCGACCGATTGCACCGGGCCGATAGAATTGACTGCCAAGGCTTTTCACCTTTTTTTCCGGCACATTGGCCCGAAGCATTAGCGCGGACGGCGCCCAGCGGCGGGGGCAGCCTCGCTGACGCTTCGGGTTAGCCTGACGCTCTTTCATCGCACCGACCTCTCGCGAAAATCTCATGGCGGACTCTCAACGCGAAAAACAAATCGCCCAAGCCGAGGAAATGCTCGGTGATCGGCTGGCCAAGGCCAGCTTTGCCAAAGGGCTTTTTTTTGGCCGATTTCTTAACGATAAGCTCCTTCCCTATCCGGTCGGCAGCGACCAGCAGACCGAACGGATGATTGCCGAGCTGCGCCAATTCTGCACCGAGAACGTCGATCCGATTGCAATCGACCGCGAGGCGATGATCCCGCAGTCGGTCGTCGATGGCCTTGGCCGGCTCGGCGTCTTGGGCGCCTGTTTGCCCGTCGAATGCGGTGGACGAGGATTGAGCCAGACCTCGTATTGCCGCCTGCTGGAAGTTCTCGGCGGGCATTGCGCCAGTACGGCGCTGTTCGTCAACGCCCATCATTCGATCGGTCCTAGGGCGGTCGTGCTGTTTGGCACAGCAGAGCAGAAGGCCAAATGGCTGCCAAATCTTGCCAGCGGAAAGTGGATCAGCGCGTTCGCCCTCACCGAGCCCGAGGCCGGCAGCGATGCGGCGAATGTGCAAACCACCGCGATGCCCTCGGCCGACGGTCGCGGCTACATCATCAACGGCGAAAAACGCTGGATCACCAACGGCGGCATCGCCCAGGTGCTGACGTTGATGGCCCGCACGCCGGTGAGCGGCAGCAAGGAAACGAAAATCACCGCATTTATCGTCACGCCCGACATGCCGGGCTTCGAAGTGGTCGAGCCACGGATGCCGAAGTGCGGGGTGCGCGGAACGGCGACATCGCGGCTGGCGTTTCATGATATGTTTGTCCCTCGAGAAAACGTGCTGGGCACGTTGGGCAAGGGGCTAAAAGTCGCGCTCACGGTGCTCGATTTCGGCCGCACCACGTTCGGAGGCACTTGCACGGGGGCGGCGAAATTCTGCATGGCCCGCGCCGCACGCCATGCCGCCACGCGCGTGCAATTCGGCCAACCGATCGGACAGTTCGAATTGGTCAAAGATAAATTGGCCTATATGAACGCCGGCACGTTCGCGATCGAAGCGGCCACGTATATGACGGCGGCCTTGATCGATTCCGCCCACGACGACTACATGCTCGAAACGGCGATCCTCAAAGTGTTCGCCACCGACACGCTGTGGCGAATCGTCAACGACACGATCCAAATCTTCGGTGGCAAGGCCTATTTCACCGATGAACCTTTCGAGCGCATGATGCGCGATGCGCGGATCAACTTGATCGGTGAAGGGGCCAACGACGTGTTGCGGGCTTTCGTCGCCGTGGTCGGTATGCGGGATGTGGGCCTGGAACTGCAAGGCATCTTGCATGCCATGAAGCGGCCGCTAAAAAACCTCGGCAAACTCGGCAGTTTTGCCGGCCGGCGATTGGAATCCTGGTTTCGACCGCCCGAAGTTCGGCTCCATCAGGCAGAACTCCAGCCCGACGCCGATCGTCTTGGCCGGCTTGTGTCGCTGTTCGCGACCAATGTCGAACGCCTGCTGCGGCGGTATCAGGAAGCGATCGTCGACCGCGAGTATCAACTTGGCCGAATCGGCGATTGCTTGATCGACCTGTATGTCGGCGCGTGTGTGCTGCGGCGATTGGAGTCGCTCTTGGCGCATGCCCACGACGGCGATGGCCAAGTGCGGAAGGATTTGATCACTGGCCGCTATTTCCTCCGCGCCGCCGAGCGCCGCATTCGCGCGAACCTCGCAGCGCTCTGGGACAACGACGACCGCGAAACCACCGAAGCAGCGGATCTGCTGCTCTAACAGTCCACCTTTGCAACACTAACCCGAAGCGTTAGCGAGGAAGCGCCGCAACGGCGGCATCGTCTCGCTGCAGGCCGCAAGCGGCATGCAGATTGGATGATTGCGTTCGTGAAGGCGACCCGCAACGGAGCGCTTCCTCGCTTACGCTTCGGGCTAGTGTTGGGGGCGGATTGTGGGATGGTCAAGGCCCGACGATTTGGCGCCTCACTATCGACCCACGATCCCAAACCTTTGCAACACTAACCCGAAGCGTTAGCGAGGAAGCGCCGCAACGGCGGCATCGTCTCGATGCAGGCGGCAAGCGGCGGATGATTGCGTTCGTGAAGGCGACTCGCAACGGAGCGCTTCCTCGCTTACGCTTCGGGCTAGTGTCGCGGCTGGATTTTGGGGTGGTCAAAGCGATTCGGCCGACTGTGAAGGAGGGCGTCGAAGGATCGCATCGGAGGTCGGAATCGCGTGCCTCGCCAACGCTTCGGGCTACATTTACAAACGGCTGCTCTCGATGTATGCTCGTCGCTGATTGCTCGTGTCTTTGGGGGGGTGTTGCGGGGATTGCCAGGAGGTTTTGAGGCCGGCATTTCGCTCGGCGGGGAGCAACTTTTTATGACGCATTCGCAACTCTCGTTGCACATTTTATTGCAGAGAAGGTTCGCGGGTCTGGCGGCGGCTGCACTGGTTGCCGCATGCCTGTGTACCGCCGGAATCGCTCGGGCAGAGAATGGGAAACCGGCTGGAGCCGCTGGCCCGGCGCCGGTTGCCGCCGCGCCTTCGGCCGGGGATGTTCCGCAACTTGTGCGACAGCTTGATAGCGATCAATTTGCAAAGCGCGACTATTCCGCGCAACGGCTGTTTCAAATCGGTCGTGCGGCCATCGGTCCCCTGGCCGATGCGGCACACGGGCATAGTTTGGAACAAACCGCGGCGGCGGTCGATCTGCTTGCGAGATTCCTGCAATCCGGAGATTCGGAGTCAAAGAAAGCCGCCAAAACCGCGTTGGAACAACTTGCGCAGGGGGATTGCGATGCGGCCGCGAGCAGGGCGGCCGACGCATTGCGGCCGCCGGCCGAAGCGACGCCGCCAATCTACGGCTCGCCCCTAATGCAGATCCGCCGCAACGTCAACGCGATTCGTATTCAACAGCTACAGCTTCGTGCTGCTCGCGTGGCGGCTGCCAGGGCGGCGATGCCCGCGATTAGAATCGCGCCGGCCCAAACGGCGAACCCGCCGGCGAATCCGCCCGCGACTGTAAAGCCCGCGAAATAGCCCTGTTCAGAGGGCTTTTACGGGCCATGCAGCCGAGTTCCGCTGCCGATCAGATAGCCGGCCGCGAGCGCCAGCAGCCCGACGATCGCCAAGAGCACCGCTTGAAAATACACGACGCGCCGCGAAATGACGATCCGCTCGCCGTCGTCGAGCGGAAGGTCGGCGGCCGGCGCACGTTTGCGGGCCGTATGCGGCGCGGCGATGGCGCCGCGAGGCCGGTCGTAGTTCGCAACGTCGCCCAAAACATCGAATCCGACCGCATCGGCGGGGCCTGCGTCGGCAGGCGCGGCTTCCGTTGAAGCCGAATTTGCGACATCTTGGTCCGCGGCGGCAAAATCAGGCGGCGCGATATCGGCGGCCGGGGCCGCGAACGCTTCGCCCGTCGGCGATTCTTCCGGGCTCGGAACGAGAATCGTTGCCCCGCATTTCGGGCAATTCACCTGGGCGCCCACCTTGCGCGGCGCTATGCCCAAAAGCTGATGGCAAGCCGGACAAAGAAATCGCACTAGCATTACGAGAATCTGACGCGGGGTGGGCGGTCGCGGGAAGGTGGATCGTGTTCAGTTCGAACTTGCCGAATCCTTCCATCGTAACTCGCCCCTCCACGGAAACCTATTCAATGTCGTCTGGAGGCTGTCCGGGACCGCCAAGCGACAGAATTGCCTGCACGACCACCAGCCCGATCAAGTCGGCGACCCACAGCACGAAAAGCCCCAAACCGATCCGGTTTACGACTTCCGAGCCTTGCAGATCGCCCATTCCAATCAAAAGCCGCCCTACGGCCATCAAAACGCACAGCAAAATCGGCAGCCCAAGGGCCCCGACCAGCAACGTCAGAGTGAATCGCTGTGCTGCCATCAAACCTCCCTCAGTTTACCCAGGCCCTGCATTTTGCGGACCTGATGGTAGGCTGTCAATGGCCGGAAAATCACTCGCGGCAGCGGGTGGCGGTGGCAAACGCAGCTCTGCCAGTGCCGGCCAGCGAGTTGACGTTAACCCCGAATTACTCATCGAGCCAGGAATTCGCGACACGCCGCGAAATAGTAGCCCGAAGCGTTAGCGAGGGTAAGCCACGGTGGCTCCCTCGCTTCCGCTTCGCGCCGAGTGTGGCGCGATGCATAATCCAGGTTAAGGTTCGGATGCTTGTGGCGCGAAAACACTTTGCAAACGGCGGCGTTCGAGAGCGGGTCGTCGAGTCTTGCGGCGCTCCCACTGGCCGACTGCGCTGGCCAGTGGCCCACACGGTCGCAACGTCGGCGATCGTTGCTGGCCGAGCATTCGCCGCATGCTCTTGCCTATGCGGCCGCGTCCAATCGCAAAATTTTCCACCCGATGACGATCAGCCCGGCGCCAAACAGCGTGAGCACGCCGCAACATTCACCGACGATCCATAAATTCGGCCCGGCGGGGTTGGCCAGCAGTTGCCGATAGGCGTCGAGTGCCCAAGCTTGCGGCGTAAACAGGCTGATCCGCTGCATCGCGGCCGGCATGAGCTCGCGATCGCCCAAGAGCGAGCCGCTGGCGCCGGCCAGCGCCAAAACCACGAGCGTTCCATAGATGGCCACCTGCGATTCGGTTCGCGAAAGTGCAGCGACCACCAGCGCGAGTCCCATTGCCGATAGAGAAGTCGTCAGCACCACCGGGACGAGCCACAGCGGCTGGTCGCCCCAACTCATCGCGAACGCCAATTTTCCGGCGACGAGCAGAAAGACTCCCTGCAACACGGACAGGAAATAGGTCGGCAGAAATTTGCCCGCCATGATTTGAAAACGCGACAGCGGCGCCGCCCGAAGCCGCGTCATGGTCCCTTGTTGGCGCTCGGAAACGAATAGCCGCCCGACGACGAGCACTAGAAAATAGGCGAACGTGACCAAATACGTCGGCACCAGGATTTGGTACCGCGCCGCCCCGCGATTCAGCAGTCCGTTTTCCTCCGGCGTTTGATACGTCGTGATTGCCGCCGAGCCGGACGCGCGAGGCTTCGACCGTGTCAGGCCGGCCCAGGTGGTGGCGGTGAGATTGTAGTTCGGAAACAGGCGCGCCAATGCCGTTTGCACCAGGCCGCCCATTTGCTTGCCGACTTCGTTGAATGCCCTGCCGATCATCCACGGCAGCACGATTCGGAGCGTCGTGCCTTGCGCCACTTGCGCGATGATCGAGGAGGCGGTGAGCTGCGTCGGGTCGCGAAGCAATTGGGAATCGAGGGTTGCCAGATCGACGCCGTCGCGATCGAGCGGATTCACGCCGCCGACGAGAAACGAGCAGTTGGTCAGCCGCTGGCTAAAGTCCGGGCCAAACACCCACACGGCTGCCCGCCGCCCATGCTCGACGAGTTGTTTGGCTTCGTCCAACGTGGCGATCCGCTCGACGCGGATGCCGGCCGTTCCCGCCAGATCGTCTTGAAACTCCTGGGCCCAATGGTGCGGAATATCGGTCTTGCTTTGCGCATCGTGCTCGACGGATCCGCGGTCGAGATCGACGATCGAAATCCGCAGGCGATCGTCGGGCTTCTGCCCAAAACCTTCGCCGAGCGACAGCCCGAGCACCAAGATCAACAGCAGCGGCATGCCCATCAGTACGATGAGCGCGCGCCGATCGCGCCAAACGACGCGAAAATCCTTGCGAGCCAACGTCCAGATTGCCATAGGAAACTTTTCGCCCCATCAAAGGCCGGAAACTACGTGCGTGTCATTTTTCGGGCCGTCGCCGGCCGCCTCAATCCCGTAGGGTGCTGCCGGTGAGGTGCAAAAACACGCGTTCCAAATTTGGTTCGATCGTTTCGATGCTCAGCAGTTCGCTGCGCGTTTGCACCAGGATGGCGATCAATCGGGGCAATGCGTTTTTTACGTCGCGGCATTCGAGAGCGCCCCGACTTTCGCCCGACTCGCTCCAACGCGTGTCCGGCAGCCGGCTCAATTGCTCGCGCAGTTCGGGGGTGATTTTCGAAACGCGGAACCGAATCAATCCCGGAAGCAATTGCAAAAGGGCCGGCAGCGTGTCGCAAGCAATCAATCGCCCGTGATCGATGATCCCGACGCGTGAGCATAGCGTCTGCACTTCTTCGATGTAGTGGCTGATATAAAGAATCGTCGTGCCGCCTTGGTGGAGCCGGCGAATTTCTTCGAACAGATGCGCTCGCGACTGTGGATCGACGCCGACCGCCGGTTCGTCGAGCAGCACCAGTTTCGGTTCGTGTACCAGCGCCGCGCCGAGATTCAGCCGCCGCTTCATGCCGCCGGAAAACGTTGCGACCGGATGGTCGGCCTGGTCGACCAACCCTGTTGCATCGAGCAAATGAGCGACACGCTCGCGGAGTGCCGCTCCGGCCACGCCATACAGTCGGCCAAAGAACTCCAGGTTTTCGCGCGCCGTCAACTCACTGTAGAGGGCCAATTCCTGCGGCACGATGCCCAGTTGGCTCCGCAGCGTTCGGTCGGCGGGGTCGGCGCGACGGCCGAGAATCCGCGCCTCGCCCGACGACGGCTCCAGCAGGCAAGCCAAAATAGAAACGAGCGTGCTCTTGCCCGCCCCGTTCGGCCCGAGCAAACCGAATATCTCTCCTTGGGCCACCTGGAAGCTGACGCCATCGAGCGCTTTCGCTCCGCCGTAACTTTTCTGGAGGTCGACAACATCCACGAGCGGAGCGGTCATCGCGGAGTTCATCGGGGCCTGCGGGGTCTGGGATGCTTGGCGAGCATCGTACCACACGCGAGGCCCGAGCGGGACGCTCAAATAGAGCTTTCGATCGACGGTTGCGAGCCCGTGCCGCTCACGCGCGCATCGGCAAGCAGGGCGCAAATCAGCCAGACAAGTTCCAGCGGCGCCGCTGTTCCGGCCGTCAGCTCAGAATCTGCTGAAGGACATGCGCTTCTTCGACGCCGGTAAGCCGCACGTCGAGTCCTTGTTGCCTGACTGCCAGCCGGGTGTGGTCGATGCCCAGGCAGTGCAAGATCGTGGCGTTGAGGTCGCGAATGTGCACCGGGTTTTCAACGATATTGTAGCTGAAATCGTCGGTCGCGCCGTAGGCAGGACCTGGCTTGACGCCGCCGCCGGCCAACCAGATCGAAAAGCAGCGCGGATGATGATCGCGGCCGTAGTTGGTCGGAGTAAGCCTGCCCTGCGAGTAAACCGTTCGGCCAAATTCACCCCCCCAAACCACGAGCGTGTCGTCGAGCAACCCGCGCTGTTTGAGGTCTTTGACGAGGGCTGCCGAGGGCTGGTCGGTGTCGCGGCATTGTTTCGAGATATGATCCGGCAAATCGCCGTGCTGGTCCCACCCCATGTGATAGAGCTGCACGAATCGCACATCGCGCTCGATCAAGCGCCGGGCCAGAAGGCAATTCCGCGCGTAGCTGCCGGGGCGGTGAACATCCGGTCCGTACATGTCCAAAATGTACTGTGGCTCGTGGGAAATATCGGTCAGATCGGGCACGGCTGTTTGCATGCGGAATGCAAGCTCATATTGCTCGACGCGGGTGAGCGTTTCCGGGTCGCCGCTCGAAGCGTATTGATCGAGGTTGAGCGCCTTGATGTCGTCGAGCATCTGCCGCCGAGTCGAGCGGCTACACCCGGCTGGATTCGTAAGATATAAGACCGGCTCCTTGCCGCTGCGCATCTTTACGCCTTGATAACGAGACGGCAGGCAGCCGCTCCCCCACAGGCGATCGTAAAGCGGCTGATCCGAAAGCCCGCGCGACACCATCACGATGAACGTCGGCAAGTCTTCGTTCAAAGTGCCAAGGCCATAGGCAACCCAGGCGCCCATGCTGGGCCGGCCCGCCAATTGCGATCCGGTCTGGCAAAACGTAACGGCCGGATCGTGATTGATCGCCTCGGTGTGCATCGAGCGGATGATTCGCAGATTGTCGGCTGCGCCGGCCGTGTGCGGCAAAAGCTCGCTTACCCAGTTCCCGTTCTGGCCATGCTGGGCAAACTTGAAAATCGAGGCGGCGATCGGGAAGCTTTTCTGGCCGGAAGTCATCCCCGTCAGTCGCTGCCCCATCCGCACCTCGCTGGGCAGTTCCTGCCGCTGCCGGTCTCTGAGCTTCGGCTTATAGTCGAACAATTCAAGCTGCGAAGGAGCCCCGGCTTGAAAGAGATATACGACTCGTTTGGCCGCCGGCCGCCCGCCGGATCGAAACATAGACCGTTCGATTCCATCCTCCGCGCCCATTGCGTGCGGCGGGAGGGCGCCCGCGGATAGCGATCCCAACGCCGCGGTGCCCAAACACAGGCCCGACCGCTGCAGAAAAACTCGGCGATTGGTTCGCAGAGCGACGTCGAAGGGATTCATGCCGAACGGGTTCATATCGGTTCTCCGTGGACAACCATAAGCACGGCGGCCCGGCTCCCGGCGGCGAGCGCCTTGTCGCTCACGCAAGTCGAACCGCTAATGGTCGGTGATCGTTTCGTCGAGGTTCAACAGAATGCTGGCGATCGTCGCATAGGCCGCGAGGTCGATTTTGTCCAAATGGGAATCGGGAGAAAACTCCCCGACGCGCAAAAGCGTTTTCGCCGCGGCCGGATCTTTTCCGAACGCTTCGCGGTAGCGATCGTATGCCGCGGTTAGCCGCTCGACTTCTTTCGCCGCCGGCGCGCGACCGGTCGCGAGGCGAAATCCGTAGCGCAGGCGGGCGTCGATTTCTGTGCCGCCTTCCTGCATCATCCGCTGCGCCAGCGCTCGGGCGGCCTCGATATAGGTTTCGTCGTTCAACAGCGCGAGCGCCTGCAATGGCGTGTTGGTGGTCGAGCGTTTCGCGGTGCAGGATTCCCACGTTGGGGCATCGAACGTACTCGTCGTGGGATGCGGGACGGTCCGCTTGCGGTAAGTGTAAAGACTGCGGCGATGAAGGTTTTCGCCCGTGTCCTGCCGATAGGGGCCTTGGCCCGCGCCGCCCGCCAGTTCTTCCCACAGCCCCGCCGGTTGATAAGGCTTCACCGACGGGCCACCGATCTTCAGCGACAACAGGCCTGAGACCGCCAGTGCGTTGTCGCGAATCTGTTCGGCCGACAATCGATGTCGCGGCCCGCGGGCCAGCAGGCGATTTTCCGGATCGCGCTTCGCCAATTCGGCGGTAACGACCGACGATTGGCGATAGGTGGCGCTCGTGACGATCTCCTTTTCGAGGGCCTTGATATCCCAGCCAGAGCGGACCAACTCCGTCGCCAGCCAGTCGAGCAATTCCGGATTCGCAGGTGGTTCGCCTTGGGAGCCAAGATTATCGGGCGTCGTGACAAGCCCCGCGCCAAACAGCCGTCCCCAGATTCGATTTACTTCGACGCGTGCCACCAGCGGATTTGCCGGATCGACGAGCCAACGGGCCAATCCCAACCGATTGACCGGCGCGCCCTTGGGAAGTGGCGGCAAAAATTCAGGCACTCCCGGGTCGAGCGATCGGCTCGTATCCGGGGCGTCGTACTGCCCTCGCTTCAGAAGATAGGTCGGACGAGGTGTTTCCATTTCCTCGAGGACCATCACGGTGGGAATCGCCGCCTTGGAAAGATAGGCTTCTTTGTCGGCGCGAAGTTTGGCAAGAGCGTCTTGCCCTTTCGTTCGTGGAGTGTCGAGCGAGACCGACGCAAAATATTCCTTGAGAATCTTCTCGTGGACCGGATCCGTGCCGCCTGGCAATTTCACGGCAGCGGAAAGCGTCGATGCGATGAGAGTCCGGATTTCGTCGGACTTCAGGATTCGATCAAAGAATCCAAGATCGCCGAGCGCCCCTTTGTAAAACAGCGATGCCGATCGCGAGCCCAAACGGAAGGGCTGCGGAGTGGCAATGCTCGCGGTCAAAGCGTTTGCGACCACCTCCAGCGAGGCTTGCCGCCCATCCAAATAAATCCTGATGCCCTGCGCCTTGCTCGATCCATCGTAGGTGATGCAAAGATGATTCCATTGCCCCATGCGGAGACGCTCTTTGGTCGCGACTTTAATGGCATTGTCGGGCCAATGATGGACCATGTGGAGTTCCAGGTGCCCATCGGCCAAGACAAGCGTGTCGAAACCACGATTGGCGGACGAGTCGTCCATCTTGCTCCAGAGCGCCCCTGGACCATCGGGGCGAACCCAACAGCAAAGCGAAAACACGCCCTCGCGATTCAACGGAATGGCTTCGCCGAGATCGACGTACGCCTTCGGCTCCCCGGGCAACTGCAATGCCTTGCCCAAAAGCCCATCGCTCCACGAGAGCTTGCTGCCGGCGAACCTTCCCAGAAGGACTTTGCCGTCCGGTTGATGCTCCTTACCGGTCGCGATCTGCAAATCTCCGCTTAGCGGCGCGCCGACAACGGCAACCGGTGACGGTTTCGACGGCGGCGTGTCGTGGATCGCTTTCCGCCACTTGGCGAATGCCCCGTCGTCGCCATTGTGTGCCGCGGCGACATCGCGTTCCGCCTTGGCAATCGCCATGTCGAACTCGGCGATCCGTCGCTGCTGGTCCGGCTGGACGACGCGCACCATCGGCCCGGTGTTTCCACGCGTTTCGGAATAAAAACCGCGATCCTTGGTGCTATTGAAGAAGGCCAGGAAGCGGTAGAACTCGCGCTGGCTGATCGGATCGTATTTATGATCGTGGCATCGCGCGCAGCCCATCGTCAGCCCCAGCAGCACTGCCGATGTTGTCTCGACGCGATCGATCATGTTTTCGATCCGCCATTCTTCCTCGATCGAGCCGGCCTCGGTAACCGAGCGGTTGTTGCGCAAAAACCCTGTCGCGATCCTTTGCGACACCGTCGCGTGAGGAAGCAGATCGCCGGCCAATTGTTCGACGACGAACTCGTCGTAGCGCATGTTGCCGTTGTAGGCCTGAATGACCCAATCGCGCCACGGCGACATATCGCGCGCAAAATCGTTCTGGTAGCCGTTCGTATCGGCGAACCGGGCTCCGTCGAGCCATTCCACCGCCATTCGCTCGCCGTAATGGGGCGAAGCAAGCAGCCGATCGACGACCTTCTCGTAGGCTTGGTCCGACGCATCGTTCAGGAAAGCGTCGATTTCCTCGAGCGTCGGCGGCAGCCCCGTCAGATCGAACGACAGCCGGCGAATCAGCGCCGCGCGGCTCGCCTCGGGCGACGGCTTGAGCCCTTCCGCGTCCAACCGCGCGCGGACCAATCGGTCGATGGGACTGCGCGCCCAATGCGGATCTTTCAGCGCCGGCTCCGCGGGCCGCACGGGCGGAACGAACGCCCAATGCTTCTGCCACTCCGCTCCTTCGGCAATCCAGCGCCGCAGCAATTCGATTTCATCTTTCGATAGCGTCTTGCCCGATTTCTTGGGAGGCATCCGCTCGCTGGCGTCGTCGGCCGTGATCCGGCGAATCAATTCGCTCGACTCCGGCTTGCCCGGCACGATCGGGTGTTCGCCCGAGTCGGCCATTCCTAAAGCGCTCTTCTGCTGATCGAGCCGGAACCCACCTTTCCGGTCCGCCGCATCGGGCCCATGACAGCGAAAACACCTGTCGCTGAACAGTGGCCGAATCTCGTGGTCAAAATCGACCTTCGTGCCGGCCGGCGAGGCGGCGATGGGCGGCGCAGCTTCGACGGCAATCCTATTTCCGCCGACGGCCACGAAGAAGATCAGCGCGGCGACGCGCGGGCGCGAACGAAATAGCGGGGCGAGATATTTCAACATCACGAAAACTTTCATCTACCCAAAAACGGCGTGGGATGCCTGGCGGGAGGCAGATGTCAACCGGGGTCATTGTAGCCAGTGTAGCGCCTGGTTGGATACGGTCGAGGCGCCAATCGTCCGCGTTTTTGTGGTCGTGGACAATCCGGCTGGGCGGCCGTGGGCGGAAGCGGTCGAATCCGAATCAGGGGGGAATCCATGATTCGTCCACAGTTCTACCACTTGGCGTGCGCTTCCTTATTATTTCTCGGCGGCAGGGCTTTGCTCGCCCAGGCTCCGGAGCCGACGCCCAACCCTGCCGAACAACGTCAGCAAGCAGCCACCACAGCTTTCTTAACAACACGCAGGTTACCGGAAGCGGATTGAATCAACTCGCGAATCTTCACGATCTCGTATCAATCGATTTAAGTGGCACAGCGCTGACGGATGCAGGTGCAAAGGGCCTCGCCTTCCTTACAAGCCTCACGGCGATCGATCTCAGCGACACCTCGATTTCCGATGCCGGCGTGAAGCAACTCTCGCATCTCAAGCAATTGTGGGCAGTGCGCCTTCAAGGCGCCAAGCTGACGGACGCCGGCCTGAAGGAGTTGACCACGCTCGTCAATATCACGGATCTTGACCTCCGCGATACCAAGGTAGGCTCGACGGCACGGGTGTGCGGGATACCGGATTGAAGCAGCTCGCCGCGCTGACGGACCTGTCGGTGCTTGGCCTCGACAATACGAAGGTCACGGACTACCGGCTGAAGGAACTCGTCGGTCTGAAGAATCTTTCCAAGCTCTTTCTCGACGGCACCCGAGTCACCGACGCCGGCATCAAAGAGCTGAAGGCAGCCTTGCCCGATTGTGCCATCAATCGGAAATAAGACGCCGCCTCGAGAAATTTTGTCTTCGCGGCATGCATCTGGCACAGCTACGGCAAAACTGGTTCAGCGCCGCCGCTATGGTTGCGTGTGGCGCCGCCAAAGGCCTAAACTGGCGCTTCTAGCGGGGCGAGTTTCCGAACTGTCGCACTTCCGAATCAGGAAAAGTCGTGAGGCATGTGCCGCCGAAGCGCATTGCCACCGGCTGCCATTTCCCGCTGGCGATAAAGAGCAGGAAAAAGGCCCGCGCTTATGCGTGATCGGGATTGCAAAAGGCTACTGATCGTCGGCGCCAGTGCCCGATCGGCGGCGATGTCGGCGATTCGAAGCGGGTTCGAGCCTTGGGCGGCGGATCGATTCGGAGACATCGATCTCCGCGAATGCGCCGAATCGATTCAGCTTGCCGACTATCCGGCAGGCTTGCAACAAGCGACAGCAACCGCGCCGCCGGGTCCGTGGATGTATACCGGCGCGCTCGAGAACCAGCCGGAGTTGATCGATCGAATCAGCCAAGGGCGGATGCTCTATGGTATCGGCGGCCAGGCGTTGCGAGCGGTCCGCGATCCGCTGCGCGTTGCTGCGGTGCTGCGAGATGCTGGATTAAATGCGCCGAGGTGCGCAGGCTCGGCCGCGGGTTTGCCGCGCGATGGTTCATGGCTCTGCAAGCCGCTCGCTTCGGCAGGCGGAAGCCGCATTCGCCCGTGGATCGACGGCCCTCCAACCTTCGGACTTGAGGCTCCGGCCTATTTCCAACAGCGCATCGAAGGCATGCCGGTCGGCGCGGTTTTTCTTGCCGCCGGGCGACGGGCACACCTCCTCGGCGTCACGCGGCAACTGATCGGGCTCGATTGGTGCGGATTGCCCGCCGACGCCGCGCATCGATTCCGCTATTGCGGATCGATCGGGCCATTGCGGTTGAACTCGGCCACCGCGAATCGGTTCGCACGGATCGGGGATGTGCTCGCCGAGGCATTCGATTTGCGCGGCCTGTTCGGGGTCGATGCTATTGTCGCCGGCGGCGATTTGGCCGCTGGCCGTAGCGACGTGTGGCCGCTGGAAGTAAATCCGCGGTATACGGCCTCCGTCGAGGTTTTGGAACGCGCCCTCGGCATTCGATCAATCGCTTTGCATGTCGCGGCCTTCGGTGGGTTACCGTGTGCCACTGGCTCCGCCAGTGTTTCTATGGGGGCCGATAGGCGGGCAGCAGCAGCGGCAGAACCGGTAGCACACGGAGGGCTAGCTGATCGGTTGGATGATGCGCGTCCGTGCTGCGGCAAGGCGATTCTGTTTGCCTGCAGCGATATAATCGTTGGGCTGAAGTTTCCCGCATGCTGCGCGCGGCGGAATTCGAATTGCGCATGGCCGACGATGGCCGACATTCCAGCCGCTGGCTCATCGATAAGAGCCGGGCAGCCGGTCGTCACTGTGCTAGCAAGCGGGGCGAACGAAGCTGCGGTGCTCGCCAAGTTGAAGTCGTCAGCGGAGTTAGCGAGAGCTGAATTGGCTGGTACGGGAGCGTGTGCTGCGGGATAGGACGATTTTTTCAGCAAAATCGGCGGCGATAATGCCGAATTGCCGAACCTTTTGCACTCGCGCGTTACAATAGTGAGAGGGGCCATGCGACGTTGCTCGCGGCGAATGAAAAAACGCGGAGGACAAGCCTAACCGTGACTGAAATGAAGCGGACCGAAAGTGTCGCCCAGGAAGCGGCGATACTGGTGGGAGTGTTGCTCGACCATCGCACCGCGGCCGAAGAGCCGCTCGACGAACTTGCCGGGCTTGCCGACACGGCCGGCGCCCGAGTCGTCGGGCGGATGACGCAGCGGCGCGAAACGCCCGACGTGACCACCTATCTCGGCAAGGGGAAGCTGACCGAGCTGCAGGGCTTGGCAGCATCGACCGACGCCGACGTGGTCCTCTTCGACAACGATCTCTCCCCGGCTCAAATCCGCAATCTGGAACAAGCGCTGAGCATCAAGGTGCTCGACCGCACCGAATTGATCCTCGATATTTTCGCCGGCCGGGCGCAAACCTACGAATCGCGGCTCGCCGTGGAAATGGCGCAGTTGCAGTATTCTCTGCCGCGGCTGAAGCGGATGTGGACCCACTTGTCGCGATTGAAGATGGGCATCGGCATGCGCGGGCCGGGCGAAAAGCAATTGGAAGTCGACCGCCGATTGGTCGAAAAGCGAATTCACGATCTGGGCGCCGAGCTCAAGGGCATCCAACGCCGCAAGGAGCGCGAAGTCGCCGCGCGCCACGATCGCATGACGGTCTCGCTCGTCGGTTACACGAATGCCGGCAAGAGCACGCTCTTGAATGTGCTCACCGGTTCCGACGTTCTGGCGGAAGATAAATTGTTCGCCACGCTCGACACTCGCACCCGCCGCTGGCAGTTGCCCGGCTGGGGGCCGGTGCTGCTGAGCGACACGGTGGGCTTCATTCGCGACCTGCCGCACCATTTGATCGCCAGCTTCAAGGCCACGCTGGAAGAAGCACGGCAAGCCGATTTGCTGTTGCACGTGGCCGATGCGTCGGACCCGGCGGCACTGGACCAGATCGCGGCCGTGTATGGCGTGCTCGAGGAGCTCGGCATCGAAGCGAAAGACACATTGCTGGTGCTAAATAAGATTGACGCGCTGGCGAACCGCAGCGCCGTCGACAGCATCCGCAGCCGTTATCCACATGCATTGCCGATCAGCGCTCGCCGCGGCACGGGCTTGCCGCAGTTGGCCGGTGAAGTAAGCGCGGCGTTGAGCCATAATTTCCTCGACGTCGATATCGAGACGGGCGTCGAAAACGGCCGATTGCAGGCCTATGTCGCCGCACATGGCGAAGTGCTCTCCAAGCAATACCAAGACAGCCGCGTGGTGATCCACTGCCGGATCTCCCAAAATCATCTTGGCCGAATCCACGAAGAAGCGACGGTCGTCCGACCGCACGACGTAGGGGCGAGGGACGAGGGGCGAGGGGCGAATGAGATGCGAACGACCGATGCCGATGGCCATCTACACCGCTCGCCCGCCGAGAACAATGGCACGGTGGGCAACATCGCCAAAGCCGCCGAATCGAACGGTCACGCCGAAACGGCCACTCCAAAAAGCAAAAAGCCACGCCGAGATTAGCAACCGCTCGTCGCCCCGTTGCCTCGTCCCTCGTCCCTCGTCCCTCGTCCCTCTTCCCCATGCCCTACCGCACCATCGCTGGAATGCGATCGCTCGTGACCGGCGCCTCGGGCGGGATCGGGCGGGCGATTGCCGTCGAGCTTGCCCGGCAAGGATCCAAAGTCGTGCTGCTTGCGCGGCGCGAAGATGCGCTTGCCGCGGTGGCCGAAGAGATTCGCAAGGCCGGCGGAGCTG
Organism: Pirellulales bacterium; assembly: GCA_036267355.1. Classification (NCBI taxonomy): domain Bacteria; kingdom Pseudomonadati; phylum Planctomycetota; class Planctomycetia; order Pirellulales; species Pirellulales bacterium. The sequence continues at coordinate 17,641 of DATAWG010000009.1, forward strand.
CGGAATGCGTCGCCGGCGATGTTACCGATCCGGCGGTGCGGCGAGCGGCGTTGGATCGGGCGGCCGAGAAATTCGGCGGCCTCGATGGGCTGGTGAACAACGCCGGAATCGGCGCCACCGGCCGGTTCGACATGGCTCAGCCCGAGCGGCTGCGAAAAATCTTCGAAGTGAATTTCTTCGCCGCCGCCGAGCTTACGCGCGAGGCGCTGCCGCTGTTGCGGCAAGGTCGTCGGCCGATCGTGGTCAACATTGCTTCGGTGCTAGGCCATCGCGGCGCCCCGCAGATGAGCGAATATAGCGCGAGCAAATTCGCCCTGCGCGGCTTGAGCCAGGCCCTGCGAACGGAATTGCGGCCCGTGGGAATCGACCTGTTGGTCGTCAGCCCGGGAACGACCGAGACGGAATTTTTTGGCAACGTCGTCGACGGCGACGGCAAAACCCGCTGGCCGCGCTGGGGAGCCGTTTCATCGGCAGCGGTCGCCCGCGCCACAGTTCGGGCCATGCGCCACAAACGGCACGAGATCATCCCCAACCTTCCCGGCTGGTTCTTGACCTTCGTCAATCGCCTCTTCCCGCGATTGATCGACGAAGCGATGACTCGTTACGGCTGAACTACTGGCTGGCGTCGGCCGCGTCGTGGCGAATTGGGCGCCGCTGCTGGCTTGTCCAGGACAGGCCAGCAGCGGCGCCCATTCCCAAACCGCAAGCGAGCTTCCACGCAAACCGGGTTGAAAGCTCGCTTGCGGAATCGCGCTTCGGCACATTGCTCGCTCCCCAACCGGTTGGCCATTTGTTACGATTGACCGCAACCATCGGTTTTCACACACGAGCGGAGGACAATCGCCATGGTTCTGACTCCCAGCACGATGTTGCCCTTGGGCACCAAGGCGCCCGAGTTTTCGCTTCCGAATGTCGACGGCCGAACGGTGTCTCTGGCGGATTTCGCCGGGAGCCCGGCGCTATTGGTGATTTTCATGTGCAACCATTGTCCGTATGTAAAGCACGTGGCGGCGGGGCTTGCGCTGTTGGCCCGCGAATATCAGGCACGGGGCGTGGCAGTGGTGGGGATCAATTCCAACGACGCGGCCGGCTATCCGGCCGACTCGCCCGAGCAGATGGTCCACGAGGCGGAGAATCGCGGCTACACGTTTCCGTATCTCTACGATGAAACGCAGCAAGTGGCCAAGGCCTACCACGCCGCCTGCACGCCCGACTTCTACGTGTTCGACAAAGATCAAAAGCTCGTGTATCGCGGGCAGATGGATTCGAGCCGACCCGATTCGGGCATCCCGGTGACGGGCACGGATTTGCGGCGGGCGCTGGATGCCGTTCTCGCCGCCAAACCGGTTCCGGCGGAGCAAAAGCCGAGCATCGGCTGCAACATCAAATGGCGGGCGGGCAACGCCCCGGATTATTTTGGCCACGTTCGATAGGCCGCCATTCCGTGGCGGACCTTCCACGACGGAATCGCGGTCTACTTGTGGGATTCCGGCTTTTCTTGCCGCGGCGAGTATTTTTCAATGCGCCGCTGGGCTTCCTCCTCGGCTCGCTCTTCGGCTTCGACTTCGGAGCGGATCACATTGCCGAGCCACCAGCCCCACACCACATAGTGAAACGCGGCCAGCGCCGCCAGCAACAACACCATCCCGATCGCGCCGAACACGACCGGACTGACCGGACCCATCAAAACCGCGAGGATGGCAATGCCAAACAACAGCGCTCCCGCGGCCAGGATGATCGACAGCGACGATTTTCGCTTGGTCGCCGTCGGCGGTTCGTCCGGCCGTTCGGGCCGAACCGGCCGAAACTGCTCGATGCCGTTGTTCCGCGGCGCGTCGGGCTGGTGTGGATCCATCGTATGTTCCAGCCGTGCTGGCGCAGGCGGTTTTTGGAAAGCTCGGCGCTCGTCGGCGGTTCACCCTCGCTAACGCTTCGGGCTAGTATCACGCACACTCGCCCGAAGCGTTAGCGAGGGACGACGCCGCTATTGTTATTCTATCGCCGTTTGCCGTTACGAAACAAATTCCGGTTCGACTCGCTCGGGAATTACGCCCGCCTTAAAACCTTCGGCCAGGAGCCGGCGAACCGCCTCGCGGCCGCGCGGCCCGAAATCGAGCGTCCAATCGTTGACATACATCCCCACGAACCGATCGGCCCGGGCGTGATCCAGGTCGCGGCCATATTGAAGCGCGTATGCGAGCGATTCCTCGCGATGCCCCAACGCATAGCGAATGCTCTCGTGCAACAGCCGGTTCACTTCGTGAATCGCATCCGGGCCGAGATCTTTGCGAATCGCGTTGGCGCCCAGCGGCAGCGGCAATCCGGTTTGCTCGAGCCACCACGCCCCGAGATCGACCGCCAATCGTAAGCCGCGGTCGCCATAGGTGAGCTGACCTTCGTGGATCACCAATCCGGCTTGCACAGGCTGTCCCTGCCACTCTCCGGCCTCGACGGTTTCGATAATCTGATCGAACGGCACCACAACATGCCGCACGCCGACATGCCGCACGCCGACATGCTGCTCGCCGACATTCCGCACGCCGACATTCCGCTCGCCGCGGCCGAGGCAAAGCTGCAATGCGAGAAAAGCGGTCGTTAGCGTGCCGGGCACGGCGATCGTCAGCCCGCGCAGCTCGTCGAGCGAATAGTCGCGCGGAGCGACGACCATCGGGCCATAACCGTCGCCCATGCTCGCCCCGCACGGGCAGAGCAGGTATTTGTCGGTGAGATAGGCATAGGCATGAACGCTGACGGCGGTCAGCTCGAGTTCGCCGGCAAATGCACGGCGATTGAGTGTTTCGATATCGACCAATTCGTGCCGGAATTCGAAATCGCCGGTGTCGATCTTGCCGTTCGCCAGAGCGTGGAACATGAACGCGTCGTCCGGATCGGGGCTATGTCCGACGCGAATGAGTTGCTTGGTTGCAGTCACGAAAATCTCCTTGAGAAAGGCCGCACGGACTATGGCCTGCAGGCGCCACAGCGCTCGCAACGCAGTTTCGTCCAGGCAGCCTCGAATCTTACGGCCTCGCCCGCCATGATAGGCGTCGCCGGCTCTGGGCGTCAAACGACACGGCCGATACATTGGGCGTTGTCGCCGGACGCTCGGCTATCGATCCATGGATGTCGAGCATCGGGCAACGCCCGACCAATCTAACCGCCATTCTTGCCGTGCCATAACCGATGATTACGAGCCTGCAAAATCCGCGCGTCAGGGAAGTGCTCGCGCTGCGCGACGGCCGGCATCGCCGCCGGCAGGGGCGGTTTTTGATCGACGGCACGCGCGAAATCTCGCGCGCTTTGGCGGCGGGGATCGAGATCGAAGAAGTCTTCGTTCGGCCGGCGCTGTGTGGGGGCGACGATGCGGCGGCAGGCCAATTGCTGCGGGGATTGGCTGCGGCGGCCGTCAGGCAAACGGAAGTGTCGCCGGCGGTGTTCGAGCGGCTGGCATTCGGCGAACGGGCAGAAGGGATCGTGGCGGTGGCCCGACCTCCGCACACGACGCTCGACGATTTGCAGTTGCCTAATTGTCCGCTCGTGGCAGTGTTGGAGGGAGTCGAAAAGCCGGGAAATGTCGGGGCCGTATTGCGCAGCGCCGATGGGGCAGGCGTGGCGGCACTCCTCGTCGCCGACGGCGGAACCGATCTCTATAATCCGAACACGATTCGGGCCAGCTTGGGCACGATCTTTACGCTTCCCGTTCGTGCGACCACGGCCCTTGCCGCGCGCGATTGGCTCGCGAGGCGGAATATTCCGACGTTTGCAGCCCGTGTCGATGCCGCAAAAGATTACACGGAAGCTGATTTCACAGGGCCCGCGGCAATCCTATTGGGAAGCGAATCGCACGGACTATCGACCGCATGGTCTGGCTGCACGACGTCGATTCGCCTGCCGATGCTCGGCGCCGCCGACAGCCTCAACGTTTCGGCGACCGCGGCCGTGCTGTTTTATGAAGCCCTGCGGCAACGCGCCTCATCCGCGACGGAGTCGCCGTCGATGTAGCCCGCCGCTCCGCGGCGGAAGCGCAGTAGCATCGTGTTCTGCACTCGAAGCCTGGCACTGGCATAGCCAGTGGCACACGGGCAGCGGGCATAGCCAGTGGCACACGGGCAGCGGCAATATCAATTGCCTTTCCGTTGGACGTCGCATCGCGGTCTCGCGGGGATTGCGTAAAAGCAGTACAATCGTTTAGTTTTTACGGTGCCCGCAGGAAAGGGGCCAGCCGGATTTCGGTTTTTCATCATTGGTCAGCAAGGGATTCGCATGAGCCAAGCTGAAGTTGCACCGTCGATTGCGGCGGAAAAATTGCCCCTCTCCGAGCTTTCCGCTCAAGCGCTTTACGATAAGTGCGTCACGATCGCGCGGAACCTGTGGTGGAGTTGGCATCCCGAAGTGACGAATCTGTTCCGCGATCTCGATCCGATCCGCTGGCGACAGTTGGACCACAATCCGGTCGCCCTGCTGGCCGAATTCACGCCCGAACGATTGGAAATGCGGGCGGCCGAATTGGTGCTTTATAGCCGCATCAATCATGCTCATCGGCGGCTGAAAGAATATCTGAACCGCCGGCAGGATTGGAGCACGACGCACGCCGCGGTGCTGGGGGCGAAGCCGGTCGCCTATTTCTCGGCCGAATTCGGTTTGCACGAATCCGTGCCAATTTATTCCGGCGGCTTGGGCGTTCTGTCGGGCGACCATATCAAAAGCGCCAGCGGCTTGGGCGTGCCGCTGGTGGCGATCGGCTTGTTCTACGATCAGGGCTATTTCAAGCAGCACCTCGATATCGACGGCTGGCAACACGAAGAATATCTCGACACGAAAGTGGAAAACGTGCCCATGGAACCCGCGGTGGGCACCGATGGGCAGCACATCGTCGTGCGCATCGACACGCGCACCGGTCCGCTGCGGGCCAAGGTGTGGAAGATGCTTGTCGGCCGGGTGACATTGTATCTGCTGGATTGCGACGTGGACTCGAATCGGCCCGAGGATCGCGAGCTGACCAGCCGCCTCTATGGCGGCGACACGCGGACGCGAATTCGCCAGGAACTGGTGCTCGGCGTCGGCGGGATTCGGGCTCTCAAGGCGCTCGGCATTTCGCCCGGCGTCTATCATTTGAACGAAGGGCATAGCGTTTTCGCCACGCTCGAAGCCATTCGCGAGCGGATGGAAGAAGATGGCATGTCGTTCGACGATGCGCTCCGCGAAGTGTCGCAGCATGTCGTGTTCACCACCCACACTCCGGTGCCCGCCGGGCACGATCGCTTCGACGGCGGCTTGATCGAAGAGCATCTCGGTCCGCTGCGCGATCAGTTGGGGATTTCGTTTCAGCAATTGATGGGGCTCGGCCGCGTCGAGCCGCACAATGAGAGCGAGTCGTTCACCATGACCGTGCTCGGGCTGAAGCTTTCGCGGCGGGCGAATGCCGTCAGTTCGCTGCACGGGCACGTCAGCCGCCGGATGTGGGCCCATCTCTGGCCATGGCGCGTCGAAGACGAAATTCCGATCGGGCATATCACCAACGGCGTGCATGTGCCGACGTGGCTCGCGTGGCAAATGCAGCAGCTCTACGACCGGATTTTTCCCGCCGATTGGATGCGCCGCATGGGCGAGCCGGAAACGTGGCGCGAAATCTATCGCATCGATCCGGGCGAACTTTGGGAAACGCACTACAGCCTGAAAAATCTGCTGCTGCAATTCGTTCGCCGCCGAGTGAGCCGGCAATGCCGCCGCCGCGGCGAAAGCGATGAAGTCGTCGATCGCGCGCGGAGCCTTTTGGATCCGAACGTGCTGACGATCGGCTTTGCCCGCCGGTTTGCCACCTACAAGCGGGCCGATCTGATTCTCACCGATCCGGATCGATTCTGCCGGCTGCTCAACGATCCGGCGCGGCCGATTCAGATTATTTTCGCCGGCAAGGCCCATCCTGCCGACGAGCCGGGTAAGCGGCTGATCAAGAAGATCGCCAATCTGAGGCACGATCCGCGATTTGCCAATCGGGTCGTGTTCGTCGAAGACTACGACGTGAATGTCTGCCGGCATTTGGTGCAAGGCGTCGACGTGTGGATGAACACCCCTCGCCGCCCGCTGGAAGCCTCGGGCACGAGCGGACAAAAGGTCGTGCTCAACGGCGGCTTGAATCTTTCGGTGCTCGACGGTTGGTGGGCCGAGGCCTACGACGGCACCAATGGCTTCGCGATCGGTAGAGGCCATTCGCACGTTTCCGAAGAACAAGGCGACCGCCGCGACGCGGAGGACTTGTATCGCGTGTTGGAGAACAAGGTGATTCCGCTGTTCTACGAGCGCGACGCCGACGGCCTGCCGCGGCACTGGATCCAGATGATGATGAACTCGATCAGTTCCTTGGCATGGCGATTCAGCGCCCACCGCATGGTGATGGACTATGCAAAGGCGTGCTACGTCCCCGCCGCCGGCGGCCTAAGCTGCGAAATGCCGGGCCGATAGCGCCGCTGCCACGTGATCTTCGGGCGCGGCCGGCCGCCGACGGCGTATCGTCAAACGCAGTTCTCCGAACTTCTTCGGTAGTCTCGGCTTCTGAGCATAATTGCTGCGCGGATCGCGACGGCTTAGTGTGCGGCAACGCTTTTTTCTACGCCCGGCGCGAAAAAATTCTTTATCGCCGCGCGAGTGCGCCGGTTATAGTTAAGGATGACCGCCGTTGGCGGCGGGCTCGAGCTTTGCCCCACGAACCATCGGCCGGCGCCATCCGTACTCAAGACCGCCTAATCTTACGGAGAGTCGTGTCATGTCCAAGCCTCGCTGGTCGGTTGCGGCGGTGATGACGCTCGGGTTGGCTGCCGGTGTGGCGAACGCTGGGCAGCCGTGGAAGGGGGTGGCGATCATGCCTGCCTCCATGGCCACCAGCATCCAGGCCGACGACGGGTCGCCGGTGAGCATGTATGACATCACCTGGCCGGCCACGGTCACACGTACCCGAGGGCGCTCGGCGTGGGTCCAAGACGACGGCGGCGCCAGTGCGTCGCAGGCCGGCGGATGGATCTATTGCGACGACGCGGTGCGGCTCGAAAGCGCACGCGATCATTACTCGAGCCAGTTGCGCAAGAATTCCGTGCGCGGCAACGACGCGGCCTGGCTCTACTGGATGCGCGGCATCTGCTGGGAGAACTCGGGCGACGCCGGGGTTGCGATCGTCGATTATCGAAATGCCTTGCGCGCCGAACCTCGCACCGGCATCGACGACATCTACATTCGCTTGGGCCGGCTTATTTCCCAACAGCAATTGCTGAAAGGCCGCGGCTATTACAACCCGAAGACGCGCGAAACCTGGGAATCCTTTTTCAACCGCGCTCAGCAGATCAATCCCAATCGGCCCCGGTTGTTCTACGAATGGGGATTCGCACTCAGCCAGGCTTGCGCCTGCACGCAGATCAAGTCGATCGATGGAGCCCGAAAAGGCCCGGAGCCAAAGGAACAGAGCCAATCCTCGGACCGCGGGCCGCAGCAAAATGGGGAGCCGATTGCCGAAAATTTGCCGGTGGGCCGATCGCCGTCAAAACCGTTTGCGGTCGTGTCGCTGGTCGGGCTTGATACCAGCGACGACACGCGGAGCACGACGCAACCCGCGAATCCAGCGAATTCCCTGCGCGGGCTGCGGCCGGCTGGGAAATCGCTGGAATCGCTTCCGGCCGTTGCGCCGCAGCCCGCGACCACGTCGCCATCGCCGGCGGCCGTGGTAGCCGCTCCTTCCGGCACTGAACCCAGCGGACCATCTTCCGAGGGGGCGGCGGCAGCCGTCGAGGCGGTGTGCAAATACCAGGAGGCCGAACGTCTTAGCCCGAATTGGTGGCAGATTCCGTTGGCCCGCGCCGAACTGATGCTGAATCAATGCGACGCGGAATCGTCCCACGGCGATCGAATGTTGATCCCCAAAGTCGATCCAGTGTTTCTCAACCAAATGCTGGCGAATCATCGCGTCTGGCTGGCGCGACAGACCGATCCTTCGATGGCCGCCCCGATTAGCGCGGTCCCGGTCTCTGCCGACGCCGGCCGCGGCGATCAGGCTATGGCGGCCACGGCCGCGGCAAGGAAGCATCCGACCGTCGACGTCGTCGCGATTGCCATCGACGATTTCGATCGGGCGATTAGTCTCAACCCGAACGCGCTCGATGCCTATCGTGATCGTGCCGAGGCATTGCGTTTGGCCAATCGCATGGACGAGGCGCAGCAAAGCGCGGCGATGGCCTGCAATCTTTGTTATTATCGGCAATGGAGGAGCTTGCGCACGTTGGCGCAGGTCTGCAACGACAGCGGTCAGTATGAATTGGCCGCCGACTACGCGTTGCGAGCCGCGCAACTGACTTCGGGCCAAGAGCGAGACCGCTTCTTATACCTGTGGGCCAACTACGGCGCGCGAGCGACGGGCCCGACAGAACTGTTGGCCGCGAGCGCGGCTGAAAAGGCGGGCTATGTCGCCTCCACCCGCGGCCTGGACGACGATCACGCAAAAGCGCCGGCCCGGATCGAGCCGCCGCCGGGGTTCGTGTCGCTGACCGGCATGGCATCGCCCGATTGACGGCCGACGATCGACCGCGAAAATCTCGGCGTGGCACGAAACGTCGCGGCGATTACAATCGCGGCTTGGTCTGATACGTAGCAGGCACACTCCGTGTGCCGTCGGCGTTACGCAGTGCGCGACCCGCCACATTGCGCAGACGGCACACGATGTGCGCCTGCCACTTCGGCCGCGGCTTCGCCATTATTCCAGCGGCATCACTGCGGCGATGGAAGCACCGGCGAGGCGGTGTTGGCGTTGATGGATTGTTGCAAGCCGGGGATGATCGAATAGGGCGCCGCGGGAGCTGCCCCCGGCGGAGCATATTGCTCTTTCAGGCCCTTGTTGTTGAGCTGCTGGTTCAGAAAATAGAGCTTCTGCTTGGCATCGTCGATGTCGTCGTTCAGAAGCTTCTTGGACTCGGTGTCTTGCGCGGCAGTTTTCTCCAGCAAAAGACTCAACCGCCGGATGCGATCTTGAAGCTGCTGTTCGAGTTCGAGTTCCTGGGCCGGCGTGATATTCAAGAGGCTTTGATTCTGTTCGGTGACGCCGACCGTGGCTTTGACCACCGTGACGCCATTCTTTTGCGTGGTCGGCAGGCCGAGCGGATCGAGGTAGTAGGTCACCTCCTTCGTCAACAACTGCGGCGGTTCGTGAATGGCGTAGTCGAGGATCGCCAGCGTCAGCTTCGTCAATTCGTCGCGCCCGTCGTTCGTGACCCAGACGTAAACGCCGCAATAGTGCCCCACGAGCAGGCAGGGGCATTTGGGCACTTGCTTTTCGCAACCCACGTGAAACCAGCAATGGCTTTTCAGGCATTCGGAAGTAATCGTGCCGCTGGCGAGGTCGCTGATCGTGCGGCCCGGCGGCGGGTCGGAATCGCCGGTGTAAAACGTGTTGAAGCGGGCTTGGCAATCCGGGCAGCTTCGAGAGGCGCCGCCATAACCGCAATTGCTCACCGCCAGTTGATAGGCGCAGCGCATCAGCTCGAGCTTGCGCGGATCGTTGATCGGCGTGAGGGTGAACGATTCTTGCTGCGACCGCTGGGCGTTGGCCGTGAGGCCGAGGGCGGTAAGCAGGAAATCGGAAAAGTGGTAGGGGCTGGCGGCCCTGCTCGCGGTGCCGCCGGAAACGATTGGGCGGCTTCCACCCGCCGACACGCCCCCATTGACCTGATCCGTGACGATCGCCGCCCCTTGGTTCGGATAGGCGAAATACGGCATCGCATTGTAGTTGTAGACGAACATCGCCAGATTGTTCAGCACCTGCTGGGTTTGGATGTCGCCCACGGTGGTGGCTTGGTTCACGGAGTCATTTCGCAATTGCTCGTGCGTGCAGCCGGCGGTGACGCTCGCGAGGCCGACAAACACCGCGAAGATATATCGGTTGCGTGTCATATTCGGTCTGCCTTCTGAACGAGCCTTTTGCGGTCGAACGTTGGCCCCAATCGTTTGCGCCGCCGGAAGCTCTCACCGGGATGGCCGGCACAGCCGGTTTTCGCGGCGTCTCGGGCAACGGCGCTACAACCCTTGCGCCGCGACGAATCGGAGTTTTCGCCACGAACCCTATTTACGATCGGTCCGGCCCCCCCCGATCTTCAGGCACCAAAGCTACGGCTGCTTCGATTCCTACGATCGGAATAAAGCAATCGATGGCGAGCCGCAGAAGGCGAAGAACGGCGTGCGAACAGGTTAGCGCCGCCGGAAGAACCGATTCGTTTTAACACCGTCTGCCTGCCGACCCATGCAAGCTGCAGAGGCCGTCTGACGTTCCACAGGGTGAATTTGGCGTCAGACGGCACGCTGATGCGGCAAGCCCGAACCGAGCTTGACAAACATTGCCGGTTAGCGGCCCGTTTCCGCGCTGACTCGCCAGGATTGCAGCATTAGATGCGCTTGGGCGGAATCGTCGGCTTCCAGGCCTCGCAGGCCGCCTTCGCCGTACATCGCCTTCTGCAAAAGTTGCCCAAGCGGCGAGGTCAGCGCGGGATTGTCGTCGCCGCGGCTTCTAGGGGGCAAGGTGCGCTGCTCCAAAAAGCTGAAGTCGGGAGACTGACGGCCCGCTTGCCGCGGCATCGCGATCAATACGACGTGCTCGTTGCCGACCGGCTTGGCGGTAACACGGGCCGGCCGAGTGGAAAAATGCCCGCCATTCTTCGTCAGCAAATTGTCGGTGCCCGAGCCGGGCCGCGGATAGATTGCCACAATGCCAAAACCGGCATTGATATACAGCAGGCTGACGGCGACATCCGAGCGGCCGAGATTGGTCATCCGCCAGCCGACATAATCGCCGGGAACGAGCACGAGCGGTCCCTTCGAAAAGTCGATCGGCCGGCCATTGCGGTCCGATTTGCTTTTGTAGCGGAGCAACTCCAATTTGACGTTTGGTTGCGACGAATCGGCAGCAGAGCCGGAGCGGGCATCGACATCGGCGGCAGTTTGCTCCATTTGAGTAAGATTGAGCAAATTCTGGGCGCGGGCAATGGTCGTCATGTCGTCGACGATGTCGGCAACCGCATTATCCTCCGAAACGCCGAACTGCGGTGCTTCGGGCGGAAGATCGTCGCGGATTTGCGCGGTGTCTTTCGATAGTAGATTCAACTTGCCGTCGCGCATTTGAAGAATCCACTGCGCCGCCGCCGGATTGTCGACGAATTCGCACAGCGATCCTTCCGCGGCAAAAGCGGTCTTCAATTGGCTGGCGAGCGCCTTCAGGCTTGCATGGCCGGCCACGCCGGCGACTATCCCGGCCCGCGCTGCCGCACTTCCGGCGGTCTCCGCCGCTCGCCCGCCGGTGTGCATCGGCACCGTATCGACGGCGAGCCTGACGCGCAGCGAGCCATGATCGGTCCGGACGATTTCGAACACGCCGCCCGCCGGAAGCGAACCCATCCGCGGAATTGGCGTTCCCTCGTATGCCGAGGGTTCAGCGTCGGATTCAAGCAAATCGCAACTGCGAACCGTGGCATAACCGAGCACCGTTTTCGCATCCGCTTGATCGGCCGACGGATAAAGTGCGACGATGCTACCGGGCGTCAGACCCTCGACCGAACCCTCGTTGACCGATAGTTCGTGGCTGCCGCTCTTTGCCCATTGCCGCCGCGACCTGTCCGGCCAGCGCTCGACTCCCAGCACTTCCCGATCTTGCGCCAGGCCTTCGACGACGGGCGTCGGCGGCGCGGTCAGACCCCATTGCGGATAGCGCTGGCGGACGAGGCTCGCCAGCTCGCCGTACGTAATCGGATGGGCGGTGCGGCTCAAGATGTCGATAACGGCATAGGTTAGCAATCCTTGAACCCGCTGCGGCTGATGCTGGACCGGGTCGCAGGGCATGGGCATTTCAAGCTCCGATTCGTCGCGCTGCGCGGCGTAGAGGCCGACATAATCGGGCGATTGCGGGCCGAAATCGAAGGCCGGAGCATCCGAATCCGCCGAACGCGTGCCCGAGCCGGCTTGGTTCACGGTCCGGCGGGCGCGAGCGATATCGCGGGCCTTGTCCAATTCCGCTTTTGGAATGCCGAGATCTTCGGAGGATACGTTGCGCCGCATGATCTTGTTATCGCCCGCGCCGCCGCCGCGCAGAACCCATCCCGAGCAGCATGCATCGAGCACGACCCACAGCCGGGCTTTTTTGTACGTGATCTGCTTGCACCAGGTGCGCAGCTCGTAGTCGGCAATCGCCCGGTCGACGAAGCGGGTTTTGCCATTCCAGCGGCCGCAGTCGCAGGGCAAAAACATCTGGTCGTAGCCGTCGGGCTTGATGTACGTCGGATCGGGATTTCCGTGCTCCGGTTGCTGGCTGCCGTGGCCGGCCATGAGCAGCAAGACCTGATCGCCGCTTTGGGCCGAGTCGATCAGTTTCTGGATTTCGCGTTCGATATTGGCCCGCGTCGGCCGGAAGTCGGCCCCTTTCGCCGCTGCTTCCAGCTCCGAGAGAACGACGATCGACGCGGCGGGAACCGCGAGGCGCCTCGGGTCCGTCAGAAATCGCCGCACCAAGTCAACATCGTTGGCCGGACCGTTCAGCCATTTGGCTTGGTCGAAATTATCGTATTTCGTGCATCCGACGAGCAGCGCGTGAAATCGCTCGCCATGGATCGTGCCGGGCGCAGCGGCCGGCGCGCCGTTCGCCGGCGAGGCGGAGTGGATCGCGTCGGCCGAAAACGCCGACGGGCCGTTCATCGAAAGCCATACCACGATCGCCGCAAGCACGGCGGGAAGGAACCGGTCCAGAAATGCCGTCGGGTCTGAAAGCACGCGAAGCGTTGTATCACCGTCGCCTCTCAAGAGATCTCGGCAAGACATGGGCGAAGCTCCTGTGGCGCAAATTTTCTTCCGCCATCTTCACCCACCTGATGGCGGGATGCAAGGCCGCGGCTCCGTCGCAGATTCGCACCGATTGATCTGCCACTGGCAAGCGAAGACGGCCAGGGCGACGTGCGACCCAGATTTTTTCAAGAGGTCGAGGCCGCTAAATCTAAGCCGGAGCCTCAATCCAAGAGGGGACGTTGAACGTCAACTCGCCTGGAGGCGCCGGCAGGCTGCGCTTGCCAACGCCATACAAGCAAACTGCCGCTCCCAGCCGGTTTTGGTTGGAGAAGATCAATGGCAATGGTCGCCGCGCTGGGCGTCGCCGTTCTCTTCGGCGACCGCCACTTCGATTTCATTGATCACCGATGCCCCGCCGCAGAGCCGCATGGCTGCTGTCTGCGCCAGTTGCTTACAATAGAAGGAGCCGCACCGGCCGCGCAAGAATATCCCGGCCGAGTCGATTCGCACATCCAGTTCCTGCACTCCACCGTTGGTCTCATGGCGCACGGTCCGTTTGATGCGCAACGCCAGTGCTCGAAGGTCTGCCTTTGGAGTTGCGGAGAAGCGGTCGAAAGCCGCCGAATCGTGAGAAAGCTTGTCCATGATGGAGCGACTGGTGAGCGGGATTGCGTGGTGCGGTTCTCGAAGCGCCGGCAGAGATGGCAAACAAAATTTACAGCAACACGTATGCCGCTGCGCCTCCCACGCTCGGATGGGTCGACTCGGTCTGCCGCCTGCAGCCCGATCGCGCCACAAAGACTCGGCCGAAAAATAACTTCCGCTTTTCGAACCCCTCAACCTGCCCTCTCCCGCAAGGGGCGAGGATGCTGCGGAGAGGTTTTTTTCAGTCGATCTTAAGACGCCGCTGTTTCGCCGCACATTGCCACTGGGAATCATTGCCGCAGGGCGCCGGCGAATCATAGCACCACGATCGAATTCACGATCTCGACGTCGCCTACTGCCAGCCGAACTTGCTCTTGCGCAAGCTGCTTGTGGTAGAAGCTCGTAACCATGCCGCTCAGAAGGAGCGAGTTGCCCGCTTGCTCGACGCGCACTCCACGCAGCGCGGCGATCGGACCATCGGTCAACGCCGCCTGGGCCGCGGTTCGCAGATCACTTGCCCCAAAATCGAGTTCGGTTCGCAAAGCCATAACGACCATCCATGCCGAACGTAGTAAAGCAACAACCACTCTAACGGGCTGCGAATTGAAATGTCAATGGCGACATATAAAACTCATCAGACGAACAAAATACGTCAACACGACGCCGCCGGGCGACCTGCGGTAAGCCGCAGCCGACGCGTCATGATGCCCCACTACGCGCATGGCCGAAATGCCGTTGGTGGCCAAGGTAGAGAATGGCTTGGCACAAATCGCACACGCGATTCCTCGCCGACGCTCGCCCGATGCTGGCGATCGTTCCGCAAGCAACTTGATTCCGCAAGATTGCCGGGCAAACGGGTTATTCGTCCTGCGGAAGCGTGCTGAACTCGATCGTTTCCGCGTCGCCCGGCTCGGTGAATTCCGTGAATTCCATCGCTGCGGCCTCGAAGGTCGCCGTTTCGGCGCCGCCGACCGTTGTCAAATCGTCTGGTGCCAAATCTTCGGCCTCGGGCTCAGTGCCTTGCGGAAGCGGCTCGTCGACTGGCAATAGTTCCGCTTCCTCGTCCTCTTCCGGTTCGGGCGGCTTTTCACGGTCCAGGGCGAGCGTCGTCAAGACGCCGACGCACGACGCCAGCGACAAACCGATCGACCCCAAAGCGACCGGCGCCAACCAACCCGGCAACTTCCCGGCATTTGCGACCCGGTTCTCCCCCTGCTTCTCGGCCGCATACATTCCGGCCGCGAACACGATGAGCCCCAAGCCCGTCAAAACGCAGAAGGCGATTTGCAACTTTGTCAGCACGGATCAAACCTCGACGATCGAATACGAATCAGAGTGGTGCCGCCGCGCGACCCCGGTTCAAGCCAAATCGAGCCCTACTTCAGTCTAATCAGCGGGCAGGTCAGACCCAAGCGAAATCGGCGAAATGGATTTGACGCGTTTGACGCGTTTGACGCTGGGCAGACCGGCTTCCCCGCCCGACCCGAATATTCCGGCCGCCGCACGGATTTCGCTCCCCATGGCGCAGATTGTCGGGCCGAAAATTCAGCCTAGGCCGCATGGCATCGGACACGGCGGCGGACGGCCAGCAGAAGGCCCACTCCGCCCAGCGCGGCCAACAGCAGCGTCGATGGCTCGGGAACCGCGGCCGGATTGCCGGCGAAGGCCGCGCTCCGCACGAATGCCGCAGCAGTGCTGCCGAATGTCGATGCGGAACTCGCCGCCAGCGGGCTGCTATCGAGGGCCAGCAGGCCGGACGCCGTGTCGGCGAGCGAGGCGCTGCTGGTCGACAAGACCAAATTCGACGGGATCATGGCCAGCACGCGATCTTCGAGCAGGCTCGCGTTCAAACCGGGGTCGACCGCGGCGAGATGTTCGATGGCAGCGATTCGGTTGTCCAGCATTTGGCCGGTCGTGCTGCTGATCTCGCCCGAGGCAATCGCGGTCTGAATGGCCGTAAATGGATCGCTTGCGGCGCCGCTTTCCGCGGCATTCGCCGCAGTCTCGCTTGCGGCGACCAATGCCGGCGACGCGGTTGCAGCCGAAGAGGTTGCAGTGGACGTGGTCGTGTTCTGGCCGGCGAATGGCAGGATCGTCACGGTCGAACCGGCGTTGATTGTTAGTGTATTTTGGAGGATTTGGGCGGCCGAGAGGCTGGCGGCGCTCGAACCGTCGCCGACGGTCGTGTTGCCGGAATAGGTTGTGGGCGAGGTCGTGAGGATGTCGCCGGAGATGACGCCGACCGTTTGGCTCGCGGTCCCCGTCAGCGCGAAAATGCCGTCGGCGGCTGTGCCGGTGCCATGCGTGGTGATGGATGCCGTGCTGGGCAGCGCCCCGGTGGAGCCGGCCAGCTGCAATGTGCCGCCGGCAAGGATCGAGACCGATGCGCTGGCGATGCTCGCGCCGGCGTCGATCTGCAACATGCCAGCGTTGATGGTGGTCGAGCCCGCGTACGTATTGGCTGCGGTCAGTTCCAGAATGCCGCCGCCGGCGAGCGTGATCTGCTGGCCGGGATAGGTCTTCGACTCGCCGATCGCGCCGTTGAGGGTTAGCGAGCTGCCGCTATTCACCGTAATCAACGTTTGCCCGCTGGAATCGGCTAGAGTCAGCGGAACAAAGATGCTCGGGGTGAGTTCACCGCTCGCCACGGTGATGCTGGCGTGGTTGCCGGAGTTGTCGAGCGTCAGGTTGCCGCTGCCGCCAAGCACATAGGCCGCGGTGGCGATTGCGTCACTGAAATTCAACTGGCCAACCGTATAGGCGCCATCGACGTTGATGTCCATTTCTGTGCCGTGGTCGCTGCCGAATGTGGCGATATCGCCGGGGTTTTGAGGGACCTGGTTCGGCGACCAATTCATCGGTTGGCTGTATTGGCTGCCACTACTGGAAAACCACATGGCCGAACCCGTTCCCCCCGAGATCGTCAGATCAAGAACGCCGTCGTTCGTGCTGAAAACGGCTTGGTTGGTGCCCAAATCGACAGGATTGACCGATAGGGTGGGAAGATTTGTGCCGCCGTTGGTGATCGAGCTATACGTCATCAACTGATAATTGCCGGCAGGCAGGACGAGATTGCTGTCGCTGCCGGAAGCATAGAAATTGAACTGCACCGGAGTGCCGGCATTGGTGGCGGGCAGCATCAACATGCTCGTCACAGCGATCGAATCCAGCGACGATGTGCTGGCGACCTGATAGTTGATTTGCGAAGCGGAGGATACACCGCTATTGAGCGTGAGCGACCCGACCGTGAGCGTGCCGATGCTGCCGGCGGAAGGAGTGCCGCCGCCGCTGGGTGCGATGGCGCCGCCAGCGGACACGTTCACGAGGCCTGAGATGAATCCGGAATTGTTGGCGGCGCCGGAGCCGGCGAGATAGCCACCGCTGCCGACGGTGACCGTTCCGCCGCCGGTGGCCGAGGTGCTGCTAGGATTCGCGACCCGCAGCATTCCGCCCGTGATTTGCGTGCCGCCGGTATAGCTATTGTTGCCGCTGAGGCTCAGCGTGCCGCCGGAGACGATCAGGCTGCCGCCGCTATTGGCATCGGCAATGGTGCCGGAGAGCGCGCCGCCGCTGCTGACCGTCAGTGCGGTGCCGCTCAGGTTCACGGCGCCGGAGCCGTTCAATGTGGCGAGCATGCCGGTCGGGTTGTTGAAATTGACGATGCCGCTGTCGGTGAGATTCGTCGTGGGGGCAATCGAGCCACCCGTGGCGACGGTCAATATGCCGTTCGATGCAACGCTTACATTGGCGCCGGCGATCGAGCCGCCGGAACCGATCGTGAGCGCTCCGCCGCTGACGACGGTATTGCCTGTGTAGGTGTTCGCGCCGCTGAGCGTGAGCACGTTCGGGCCGTTCTCGGTGACGCTGCCGCTGCCGCTGATGGCGCCGGCGTAGGTTTGCGGGTTGAAGTTCGCGAAGACGAGCGCGGCGTTGTCGGTGATATTTCCGGCGACCGAACCGTTGTTCGCCGTGCCGTCGCCCAAGCGGAGCGTGCCGCTGGTGACGGTCGTGGCGCCGGTGAACGTGTTGGCGCCGGTGAGAACTTGCGTGCCGGAGCCGTCCATCGTCAGACTGACCGGATTCGCGATCACGCCGGAGAAGGTGGCCGTGCCGCTGGGCGTGACAGTCAACACCGGTGTTCCGCCGGCGCCGCTGGTGATCGCGCCGCTGCCCATCAGGCTGTTCACGGTTTGAGAGAACGTGTTCAAATCGAATTGGCCGTTGACGATCAGATTGCCGGCGCTTGGTCCGCTAGGAATGACGTTGACCGCTCCGGCATACAAAATCGGGTTCGATTGACCACCAGTGTTTGCATTGACGGTCGTATCGCCCTGATAGTTGTTGGCCGGATTGGAAAGTACGATATGGCCGCCCGGCTGGGCGCCCTGATTGTAGTCGTCGATGATCAAGCCGCCGGGGCCGGTCACTTGGCCGGCAATGGTGAACGTCTTGTCGCTCCAGAACGTGGTGACGTTCGAGGTTTGTGCCAAGGTGAGCGTGCCGCTGAGCGTGGTCGATTGGCCTCCGGTGGCGATAGCGCCGATCAAGGAGCCGCCGGTCCGCGTGCCGTTGAGCGTGATGTCGTTGGGAATGTTGAGGCCGTTGTTGGAGAACGATAGCGCGGCGCCGGCGGCGACATTGACTGGTCCGGCGCCGAGGGCCGTGTTCGAGCCGCCCGAGCCGCCGCCGGTCGTGAAGACGCCGACCGAGAGCACGCCGGCATCGATCTGCGTACCGCCGGAATACGTGTTGCCATTGATGAGGTTCAACGTCAACGTGCTGCCATTTTCCACGAGCACGCCGCTGCCTTCGACAAGTCCGGCGACATTGATCGTGCCGCCAAGGCTGAGGTTGCTGCCGCCGAGCGTGAACACGTCGGTCGAGCCGGCTGTTAGCGTGATCGAACCGCTCCAGGTGGGGTTGTTCAGCGCGGCGTCGGGATAGAGGGCCAATGTCGCGGTGCCGCCCGTGCCGCTGCCGAGCGTGAGATTTTGGCCGTAGGTGATGTTATTGGTAGTGCCCTTCATGACCAGGTTGCCGCCGTCGTTGACGAGCACGGGACCATTGCCAAGGGCCCCGGCGCTCCATGCTTCAAGTTCGCCGTTGACGGTGGTGCCGCCGGTGTAGCTGTTCGCGCCGGAGAGAACCATATAGGTTCCACTGCCGGCAATCGCGACGACGCGCGTGGTGCCGCCGCCATTCGAAATCAGGCCGCCGTAGCTCGTGTTGTTGTCGTTAAGGGTCAGCGTGCCCGTGCCGCTGCTGCTGAGAATGGTGCCGGTGGTGGTGCCGCCGAGCGAGCCGCCGTCGCTCAAGCCGCCGGCGAGCGTCACATTGTTGCCGTTCAGATCGAGTGTGCCGGCGCCGTTGACCACCGTAAGGCTGCCGCTGGGAATGGCGGCGGCGTTGCCGATCCGCAGCGTTCCGCCGCTGACCGTGGTATTACCCGAGTAGGTGTTCGCGGCTGCGAGGCGGAGAGTTCCGGCCGAGACATTCAGACCGCCGGAGAACGTGTTGTCGCCGGAGAGGGTCCAACTGCCGGTGCCGCTCTTGACGACTTGAATCGGGTTCGAAGGGCCATCGCTGATGACGCCGCTGACGGTATTCGCGCCGGTGTTGGTTCCGGTGAGGGCCAGCACGGTGGCGCCCGAGGCGGCGCCGGTGATCGACCCGCCGAAATTCAAAGTGCCACTGCTGCTGGTTGCGTTGCTGGCAATCGTGTAAGTGTTGCCTTCCAGAACCAGCGGAGCATTGACCGTTTCGACGTTGACGACGCTCGAAGTGGTTTGAATCGTGCCCGCATTCGACAGCAGCAAAGGGTTGCCGCCGGTCGTGCCGACGACGTATGCGCCGGCCGACGCGGTGTCGAACGTGATCCCGAGCACGTTGCGATTCGCGTCCGGAACGACGTTCAATTGGCCGTTGCCGCCGTTATTGAACGTGGCGACGGCAGTGCTGGTCGTGCCGCTGGTCGCGCCGGGAATAGAGCCGTTCCAGTTGGCCGGATCGGACCAATCTCCGGAATTGTCGAGGCCCGACCACGACGAAATACCGAGCGTGAGGTCGATCTCGGTGCCCGTATCGACAAACGTGTAGGAAGCCGAGGGGAGCGGGGTGCTGCCGATCATGAAGCTTGCCGAGCTGAAATTCGCGACGCTCGAGGCGGTCAGGATCGCATAAGTGCCCAATCCGATCGAGCCTTGGCCATTGGCCCCCGCGTTGTCGGCCAGATTCAGCACGACGCTGCCCGACATCGGGAGCGTCAGAGCGCCGTTGACGGCGATCGAGTCGGAGATGCCGGCCGACGAACCGCCGCCGGTGCCGGCAGAGCCCAGATCAAAATCGAGATTCGCGCCGGCGTTGAGCGTGAGGGCGCCGGTGGCGAGAGTGCCGATTCCGCCGAAGTTGCCATTCGTGTTGATGCCCGGCGCGATATGGCCGCCGTTGCCGCTGGTGCCGGGGCCGTTGACGGTGAGTGCGCCGGTGAAGATGCCGGTGCCGGCGAGGGTCGCGGTATGGCCGGCGGTTTGATCGCCGATGATGACGCCGCCGCTGCCGAATGCCGAGCCAGAGGAGTTGGTGATCCGCAGGGTGCCGTTGTTGATCGTGGTTCCGCCGCTGTAGCTACTGCTGCCGGTGAAAACTTCGGTTCCGGAGCCGTTCTTCACAAGGGCAATCGGAAGGACTTCTGAAATCGTGCCGGTGAACGTTCCGGAACCGTTGTTGACGCCGATCGTAAAGGTATCGGTGTTACCGAAAGAGGTGTGCGTGATCGTCCCGCCGCCAGTCAGCGCGTCGACCTGCACCGACTGGCCGTCCCAAAGGTCGAGCGTGCCACCGGTGTCGACCTCCAACGAGGCAAGGTTGCCGCTCCAGGTGATATTCTGCCAACCGCCGTTTTGGAGCGTGGCGCCGGATTGAATATCGATCAGCCCGCCGGATCCGAGGGCCATATTCATGTTGTGGCCTGTTCCGATATTGTTCGCAAACAGCCCGCCGCTGATCCGCAACGTGCCCGTGCCGGAAATGGTCGTCGTGCCGGCGGCGACATTGCCGGTGTTGCCGGTGGCGCTGCCGACGAGATTCAGCACGGCGCCCGAAGCAATCGAGTAGCTTTCCTGCACGGTCGAAAGCGCGGCGCCTTCGACCAGCAATGTGCCGGCGGAAATCGTCGTCGCGCCGCCATAGGTGTTAGCGCCCGAAAGCGTCAGCGTGCCGGCGCCGAGTTTGGTCAAACCGCCGCCGCCGCTAATGACGCCGGGGATCGAAACGGCATTGCCGTCGGTGTCAATGGTGCCGACCGCGCCGGTGCCCAACACGAGGCTGCGACTGGGATCGAGCGAGAAAGACGCGCCGGCTTGAAGCGTGCCGCCGGAGAGCGTAAGAGTGCCGTTCGTGGCGCCGAGGCCGCTATCGGCGCTGACGTTCAAAATGCCGCCGGCGACGATCGTGCCGCCGGTGTAGCTGTTGTTCGTGTTAGTGAAAATCTGCGTGCCGCTGCCGACTTTCATGACGCCGCCAGCCCCGGAAATAATTCCGCCGAACGTCTGGTTCGAGTTGTCGAAGCCGATCACGATGCCGCCGGTCGTGAGCTGGACGCTGCCGGTGCCGACCAGCGAGCCGGCCGTGGCGTCCGGGGTCAGTTGGAAATTCGTGGTGTTGATATCGACCAGTGTCGACGTGCTCGTGCCCATCTGGGCGATGAGTCCAAAGCCGCCGCCGCCTTGGAAATAGCCCAGGGTGATCTGATGCTCGCCCGCGCTTAGCGTGACGCCAGCGCTATCGTTTGTCGTGCCGGCGGAGTTGCTGACCACGACGTTGCCGTCGATCGCCAGCGAGCTGCCATCGTCGCTACGGGTGGCGAAGTAGTACGTGCCGGCGGTGGGGATATCGATCAAGCCAGTGTAATAGGCTTCGAAATTCGTAGCGCCGGAGCTATAGGGGGACGGAAAGCCCGATCCGTTCGAAGCGAAATCCAACGACGGCGTGACAAGCGTGAACGCGGGCTTGCCGGCGGAGCCCACCGAACTTTGCGACGCCCCGAGCCCGAGGGCCGGAACCGCGTTGTAATATAGACCGAGCAAGCCGATATTGCCCGACGACACCGAAAGCGTGCTGCTCGAGGCCAGGTTGACCGTGCTATAACCCAAACCGGCCGCCTGCGTGGTCACCGTTGCCGCGCTAACCCGCGTGGTGCCCGTGTAGGTGTTGGCGCCCGTCAGCGACAGTCCGCCAGCGCTTGCATAGGTCACGCTCTGCGAACCGCTGATCGTGCCCGAGAGAGCCATCGGACCCGCGCCGATGAGATTGGTGACACCGCTGCCGCTGATATTGCCCGCATAGCTGAAGCTCGTCGGATTGTTGAACGTCAACGTCGCATTGTTCACGACATTGCCGGGCAGCGAGCCGTTGGAGCTCACGCCGTCGCCGATTTGCAGCGTGCCGGCGGAAACGGTTGTGCCGCCGGTGTAGGTGTTGGCGGTGTTGGAGAGCACGAGCGTGCCCTGCGCGCCCTGCACGAGAGCGCCGCTGCCGCTGACGACGCCCGGCACGGTGAGTGTATAGCCGTTGGTGTCGAACGTGCCGCCATTGAGCACCACGCTACGGGCCGGATCGAGCGAAAACGACGTTCCAGCCTGCAGATAACCGCCGATCAAGCGGAGAGTGCCGCTGGTGGCGCCGAGCGCGGCGTCGGAGCTGATATTCAATTCGCCTTCGCTGACGATCGTTCCGCCGGTGTAGAAGTTCGTGCCCGAGAGAGTCTGAATGCCGGTGCCGAGCTTCGTGATTCCGCCGATTCCGGAGATCGAGCCGCTGAATATCTGGCTGGTGTTGTCGAAGCCAGTGAGCAAATTGCCCGTGGAAAGCGCGAGATTTCCCGAGCCTTGCAGCGAGCCGACCATGGTATCGGGAGTGATCGTGGCGCCATTGGTCATCGTGGTGTTCAGATCGACAAACGTGCTCGAATCGCCGTTGGCCGCGCTCATTTGCACGTCGAGCGAGAGCCCGCCGCCTCCTTGAAAGTAGCCGACCGTGAGGTCGTGCATGCCGGCCGAAAGATACACGGAGCCAGTGGCTGCATGGGACGATTGCTGCGCGTCGTTGCTCACCACATCGGCGCCGTCGATCCAGAGCATGCTTCCGTCGTCGCTCGTGGTGCTGAACGTGTAGGTTCCGGCGGTCGTGATGTCGAGTGCGCCGCCGTAATACGCGTTAAAAGCGCCGCCATTGTTGTAGGGGAAACCGGAGCCGATATTGAGCGTTGTCGCAGTCGAGATTAGATTCGGCGTGCCGGCCGCGGCAATCGTGGATTGCAAGGAGCTCAACGTTGCAAAGCTCGCGACTTGCGTGCTGCTGTCGCCGAGCCCGTAATAAAGGCTCGACAAGCCCGAGCCGGCCGGCGAACCGACCGAGATCGACGCCCCGGAGCCGATCCGCAGCGAACCGGTCGTCGCCAAACCGCCGGAAAGCGTGACGGCGCCCGCGCCGGATGCCCGCACGGAGCCGGTTCCGATGATCGAGCCGGTGATGGTAAGCGGCCCCGCCCCGGTGAGGCTCGTGATGCCGCCACCGCTGATATTTCCCGCCCAAGAAAAGGCCGTCGGGTTGGCGAACGCCAGCGTGCCGGCGGAATTGACGGTGACATTGCCGGGCAAGGAGCCATTCGAAGCGGAACCGTCGCCGATTTGCAGTGTGCCGGCGGAAATGGTCGTGCCGCCGCTGTAGCTATTGCCACCGGAAGAGAACACCATCACACCGTTGCCGGTCTTGACGAGTGATCCAGCGCCGAAATTGTCGGCAAGCGATCCGGTCACGTTCAAATCGACCGGGCCGCCTCCCGCCGTAACGTCGAACGTGGTTTGGCCGCTTAGCCCGGCGTTCTGGGCGCTGATGATCGAAGGAGTTCCGTCGGAAGCCGAAGTGAAGCTATAGGCCGCGCCTTGATTGTCGCGGAACGTGTAGGTTTGTCCGCTGCTGTCGCCGCCGCCTTGTGCGGCAATCGTGCCGCCGATGGACAGCACGTTTCGATCCATCGAAAGGCGCGAACCGGCCACGACGGAGAGCGTGCCTCCTTCATTGATCGTAATGCCGTTGCTCGCGGAGTTGTTGTAATAGCCCAGGGCGTCGGTCGTGCCGCCGAGAAGCGTTCCGCCGTTGTTGATGGTGATCGGACCGGTGCCGCCGAGCGAGTTCGAAGCGCCTTGGCCGCCGGTAGTCAATTCCAGCGTGCCGCCGTTGACGGTGGTGCCGCCGGTAAAGGAATTATTGTTCGATGCGACCCAAGTGCCGGTGCCCGATTTCAGCAGCGCTCCTGTGCCCCCGAGGATGAGGTTGAAGTTTCCATTCGACGCACCGGTGAGCGTCAAAGTGCCCCCACTGGCGCTGGCCACTCCGTAGCCGCGCCCTTGGTCGAGCGTGAACGTGTTGGCTCCTCCTTCCGCGTCAAGCGTTGCGCCGCCGGCGCCGATGGTGAACCCCCGGTCCAAATTGCCGCCGTCGTAGCCGCCCGTGTATTCGATCGTGCCATTGTCGACAAGAAGATTCGAGGCGGCGAACGCCACTTGGCCGAACCCGGCGGCGGCTCCGTCGCCCCAGCCGCCGATCGCGACCGTCGCGCCCCCTTCGATCGTGATTTGGGCATTGCCGAAACCGTAGCTGCTATAGATCGACCCGGTTGCCAGCGAGAGCGTGCCGCCGTTGATCGTGGTGTCGCCGGTGTACTGGTTTTGGTTCGAGAGGGTAAGCATGCCGCCGGCGCCACCGTTGATCGTCAACCCCGACGCGCCGATAATCACCGTGCTGATCGCGGCGGTGTTGCCGTTGAGATTAATGGTCGGTGTCGAGCCGCCGAGCGTAAGAGTTGCCGTGCTGTCGGCGCCGGCGATCGTGTATCCGCTGGAGAAGAAATTCAGGCCGCCGGCGGTCAAGCCTCCGCTGGCGATCGTCACGGTGCTGCCGGTGCCGGTGAAGTCGGCGGTGCCGCCGGAAGCCCAGGCCACGTCGTTCGAGCCGTCCCACCAATTCGAGGTGAGGCCGTTATCCCAGGTGCCGCTGCCGCCCAAAGTGGCGCCGCTAGTGAGATTCGGATCCCAGCCGAGTTCCGTCGAGCCGTAGTTTTGTGCGCTCGCCACTGAGGGGAGGAACGAGGGGAGCAGAATGCCGGCAGCAAGAATGGCTGCGGGCAAGAATCGCGATGAAATGAGAAATCGCGCCCGTGGAAAGTTCCGATTTTGCGAAACAGAACCGCCTCCATCAAGCGATGGAGCAACGCCTCGACCAGCTTGTTGCCGCATGAGCTGACTCCCAAATGCAAAAACGCATCGCCAATGCGACCGCCCCTACGGCGACCCCATGGCGCGCAGATCCCCTAACTTCATCGAGAGTCCGGCTAACAAGCCAAACTCCGCCGAGCGCGCAGCACTACCGCAAACAGATTTCCCCATCCCTAAACCGCCTGCCTCCCAAGCAGACGATTGTGCGACATGCTCCGAAGAGCACAAATCCAATGTGTCTACGAGTTGTACTAATTGCAAGTAGAAAACCGGCAATTCCAGCACACTCCCCTCGAATTAAGGGGATGGCCGCTAAAATCGATCGCGAACGCTTGGACTTTCCAAACGTCAATCGCGCGGGGCAACTCGTACCCGTCGGCCCCCCTAAAAACAAAGTCGCGCTAAATCGCATCGCACGCCGAACGAAACGCGACGACACCTCCGCGCCCATCGTTCGCTCGATGCATTCACCCACGCTTGAGAACCAATGCCGCGGGTGTTAAAGTCGATGATAGTTCTTTTGGCGGGCATTTTTTCTTTTCGCGTCCGACACTCATGTCATCCAAGCCGTTTGCCGTCGGTATCGATCTGGGAACGACCTATTCGGTCGTAGCCTATTTGGACGACAAAGGTCGCACGCAGGTAGTCCGCAACACGGAGGGCGACCTGCTTACCCCCAGTGCGGTCCTGTTCGAAAACACGGAGGTGGTCGTCGGCAAAGAGGCGAAAAAGGCCGCCGCCGTGCGGTCGGAATCGGTCGCCCAGTTCGTGAAGCGCGACATGGGCAAGAAATCATTCAGCCATCCCATTCATGGCGAAGAACTCCATCCCGAGGTGATCCAAGCCTGCATCCTGAAAAAACTTAAAGACGACGCGGTCGCGGCCCTCGGCACGAATTTCGAGGTCGTGATCACCGTGCCGGCCTACTTCGATGAGCCGAGGCGCAAGGCCACGGCCGATGCCGGCGAGATGGCCGGCCTGGCCGTGCTCGATATCGTCAACGAGCCGACGGCCGCCGCGCTCTCTTTCGGCGAGAGCCTCGGGTATCTCACCACCGAAGGCGAACCGCGGCAGCCGATGAAAGTGCTCGTCTACGATCTCGGCGGCGGCACGTTCGATGTCACGATCCTCGATCTTCGCCCCGGCGATCTGCGCACCCTGGCCACCGACGGCGACGTGCAGCTCGGCGGCTACGATTGGGACCTGCGGCTGGTGAATTTCGCCGCGGACGAATTCAAGAAGAAATATCGCCTCGATCCGCGCGACAGCCCCGCCGCGATGGCTGCCTTGCTGGCCGCCGCCGAAGAAGCCAAACACACGCTCACGGCCCGCCCGAAGACAACGTTGATGGTTCGCCACGGCGGCCATTCGCTGGAACTCACTGTCACCCGCGAGCAGTTCGAGGAGCTAACCGAAGACCTGCTCGAACGCACCGCCTATACCACGCGGCAAGTGCTCGCCGCCACGGGCCTTTCCTGGCAGCAGGTCGATCGTGTGTTGCTCGTCGGCGGAAGCACGCGGATGCCGATGGTGCCGCGCATGATCGAGCGGCTTTCCGGCCAAAAGCCCGACCACACGGTGCATCCCGACGAAGCCGTGGCCCGCGGAGCGGCCGTGTTCGCCGGCTATGTGCTGCGCCGCCGCGACCCGAACGCCAAGCCCACGTTCAAAGTGGTCGATGTCAATGCGCACAGCCTGGGAATCGAGGGGATCGACCAACGCACGATGCGCAAGGAAAACATCGTGCTCATTAAGCGCAATTCGTCGTTGCCGGCTAAGGTGACCGAGAAATTCGTCACCAAAACGGAAGACCAAATCTCGATCGTGATCTCGGTGCTCGAAGGTGAAAGCAAGGTGCCCTCGCAATGTTCGCTGATTGGCCGGGCGGTGCTCCGGCATCTTCCCGAGCACTTGCCGAAGGGCTGGCCCGTCGAAGTGACGTATGAATATCTCAGCAACGGCCGACTCGACGTGCATGCAAAGATTCCCGGCACCAGCCGGCAGGTCGACCTCGAATTGCAACGCGAGCAATCGATGACCAGCGAGCGGATCGGCCGCTGGAAAAAGGTCGTCGAAGAGGCAAAGGGTTTCGACGCGTTCGAAGATATGCTCGACGACGTGGTGCTGGCCCACCGCGTGGAAAAACGGAAGGACACGCTTTCGCCCAGCGCCCCCGCCTCGGCCATGCAAGGCGCCGGCTCTTTGTCGGGCATTTCGGCTCGCTCGGCCGCGAATCTTCCTGCCGCTACGGCCGGCCTCCCGCCGGTGACTCCGAGCCGCGACCTATCGGCCGCCGGACGGGCGTTCGGCGCGTTTGCCGACGATGAGAGCGGTGAAGCATCGCCGTCTGCAGCTCGTGCGTCGTCCGCGGCAACGCAAGCCTTCGGCGGACAGAAGCCCGATAACCCGTCGAAGGCCGGCGTTTCCGCCGGCGCCGGCAGCAAGGCAAAATCGCCGGCCACGAGAGAATCGCCGGCGAAATCCGAGGCGAAGTCCGAGACCCCGCGTCCGCCGCGTGGCCCGAACAAGCCCATGACGCTTGCGGAAATCAGCGCCGCGAAGGCCGGCGCGCTCGCCGGCTCGGGCGCCGCGCCGGCAGTGGCTCAAGCGGATGCACGACGTGCGACGGACAGCGTTCCGCGCCGCGAGCAATCGCTCGGCCCAGGAGCGCGTTGGCTGATGAGCGTCGTCGCGCTCGTGCTTATTTCCGCATTCTCGCTCCTGGTGTGTTACTATGTGTTGGCATGGTTCGGGCACATGGGGGGCAATTTTTTGAACCTGCCGCTTCCCGGGCTCCCGCCTGTAAAAGCGGCGCATGCCGCACTTTCGCATGCGGCCGTATCGCTAAGCCTTCTAACCACTATTTGCCCCATAACAAAAACTAGCCCGAAGCGTTCGCGAGGGAGCGCCACGTAAGTCCCAATTGTTTCAGCCGCACGTCGCGGTTTTGAATCGAAGTTCGTGGCAAGTTCGCTGAGTTTGCAAGTTTCGATTGAAACAGAGAAGAGAAAAGTCGCTTCCATGAGCAGTCCCATCACTACTCCGCTCGCTACGCCCTCCGCAATTCAGCGCAATAAGACGGTGCCGGCCGTCGGCATCGACTTGGGCACGACCTATTCCGTGGTCGCCTATCTCGACGATACAGGCCGGCCCGTCACGATCGTCAATTCCGAGGGCGACCTGCTAACGCCCAGCGCCGTGCTGTTCGACGGCGACAACACGGTGATCGGCAAGGAAGCGATCAAAGCCGTTTCGTCCGAGGCCGACCATGTGGCCGAGTGCGCGAAGCGCGATTTGGGCGAGCGAACCTATCATCGCGTGATCGAGGGCCGCCGCTATCCGCCCGAAGCGATCCAAGCGTGGGTGCTCTATAAGGTGCGCATGGATGCCGAGCGGCAGCTTGGAAAGATTTCGAAAGTGGTTATCACGGTGCCGGCCTATTTCGACGAAGTCCGCCGCAAGGCCACCCAAGACTCCGGCTACATGGCCGGCCTGGAAGTGCTCGACATCATCAACGAGCCCACGGCCGCCGCCGTCGCGTTTGGTTTTCAGCAAGGCTTCTTGAATGCCCAGGGAGCGGCCGTCAAATCGCAAAAAATCCTGGTCTACGATCTGGGCGGCGGCACGTTTGACGTGACCGTGATGGAGATCGCCGGCACGAAATTCGCGGCCTTGGCAACCGACGGCGATGTGCGCCTCGGCGGACGCGATTTCGACCAACGCATCATGGATTTCGTCGCCGAAGAGTTCTTGCGGCAGCATAAAGTCGATCCCCGCGAAGAGGCCAATGCGGCCGGTCGGCTGTGGCGCGAATGCGAAGACGCCAAGCGCACGCTCTCCGCCCGTTCCAAAGCCGCGGTAAGCTTCGACTACAAGGGAGCGGCGGTGCGGACCGAGATTTCACGCGATAAATACGAGGAAATCACCTACGATCTGCTCGACCGCACCCGCTTCACCACCAAGCAAACACTCCAAGCCGCCGGCTGCACCTGGGCCGACATCGACCGCGTCTTGCTCGTCGGCGGCTCATCGCGAATGCCGATGGTTCGCAAGATGCTTCATGAGCTGTCGGGCAAGGAACCCGACGTTTCCGTGTCGGCCGACGAAGCCGTTGCCCACGGCGCCGCGTTGCACGCCGGCATCTGCCTGGCGCGCACGCAGGGCAACCGAGTGCCGTTTCAGATCCGCAACGTCAATTCGCATAGCCTCGGCGTCGTGGCCACCGACGGCAAGACCGGCCGCAAGCGCAACGCGATCCTGATTCCCCGCAATACGGCATTGCCCGTCACTGCCAAACGAGTTTTCAAAACCTCGCAGGCCAAGCAGCGGTCGATCTTGGTGCAGATCGTCGAGGGGGAGAGCGCATCGCCGGAAGATTGCTCGCAGCTGGGAAAATGCGTCGTCCGCGATCTGCCGCCCAACCTACCGGCAGACACGCCGATCGAAGTGCAATTCCGCTACGCCGACAACGGCCGGCTGGGCATCGGCGTGAAAGTGGTCGGCACCGATCTCGAATTGAAGCACGAGATCAATCGCGAAAACAGCCTTACGCCCGACCAACTCGAAACGTGGCGCCAATACATTTCGGGCACCACCGCCCAAACGCAAGCGGCGCAATTGATGTAGTCCGGATTGCAAACCGTCGGGTGGCCGAATGGTAGAATTCATCGATTGGGGTCGTCGCGCGATCCTGGGCTGGCCCGTCAGCGGTTGCACGCGGCAGGCAAATCTTGGAGGAATGCAGAAATGGCGACCTTGATTACCGATCCCGAACTGGAGCAGCGCGTTCGTACCGAGCGGGCGGGATGGGGAATTGATCGTTACGACGAGGTTTGGGATGGGACGTACATGCTGACGCCGTTGCCGAACCTGGAACATGCGGAAATTCAAACGAAGTTCGTGGCCGTTTTTCGAGCCGCTTTGGGGTTCGAGGGTCCGGCCCATGTCTACGGCGGCATCAATATCAGCGATCGCGCCGAAGACTGGCTTGGAAACTATCGCTGCCCCGACGCGGCGATCGTCTTGCCCGGCAATCCAGGCCGAAACTGCGGCGCGTACTTCCTTGGCGGGCCGGATTTCGTCGTTGAGATCGTGAGTCCACACGACAAAAGCCGCGATAAGATCGCTTTTTACGAGAGCCTCGGCGTGCGCGAGTTCCTGGTCGTCGATCGCAATCCTTGGATGTTGGAACTTTACCGACTGCGCGACGGGCGATTGGAATTGGTTGGCCAATCGCGGCTGGAGCGGGCCAATTTGCTTGCGAGCACGGTGTTGCCGGTGACGTTGCGGTTGACGCCCGGCAGCCCACGGCCGCGAATCGACGTGCGCCACGCCGACGGCCTGCAGCATTGGCTGGTATGACGCGGGCGAAGTATGCCGAACAGATCGGGCATGTTTTCTGTCCGCCCTGATGGCGATATTCGGAAGGCCACCCAATTTGGCGGCAAACCGATCGTTCGTGGCCGTCGCTTGGCGGTCGAAAGGGGGCCATTGTTACCATGGAGGCAGCGCGTGTCCGCATCCGGCCTCCGAACAGCTGATTTCCAAAGCTCGGCAAGCGGTTGAACCAACGCGTGCCTGCTTGGATGCTCCTCTCTTCCATCACCCGCCGGCCGGTTCCTGCTGCGTAATGCAATGAAACGCCCCCAGCCCCCACACCAAATCGCGGGCCGGCAGCGGCACGATCCGCCGGTCTTTCAGCACGCCCCCCAATATCTCCACCGCTTCGGCATCGGCCGGATCGCCGAATTGCGGCACGACCGCAATCCCATTCGCGAGATAAAAGTTGCAATAGCTGGCCGGCAATCGCTGGCCGTCGTAGACAATCGGCCGCGGCATCGGCAGTGGCACGACTTCGAGCGGTTGGTCATCGGCGTCGGTGAACGACCGCAGTCGCCGCAGGTTTTCATCCAGCGACGCAAAATTTTCATCCCGCGGATTCTCTTCCACCGCCGCGACAACGGTTCTCGGCCCGACGAAGCGGGCCAATTCGTCGATATGGCCGTCGGTGTCGTCGCCGGCGATCCCGCGGCCGAGCCACAGCACTTTTCGCGCTCCCAAGAATTCGTACAACCGCCGCTCGATCTGCCCGCGCGAAAGCTGCGGATTCCGATTCGGATTGAGCAGGCATTCTTCGGTCGTCAGCAGCGTGCCGCGGCCGTCGACGTCGATCGCGCCCCCTTCCAAGATCATGTCGGGCTCGTGGCAGATTCGACCGGTCTCGCGGGCAATCAAGCGGCCGAGGGCGTCGTCGTTCGCATACGGCGGATATTTGCCGCCCCATGCGTTGTAGCCCCAATCGATCAAAGTTGGCGGAGAACCAGGCGGGCCGACCAAAAACGTCGGACCGGAATCGCGAATCCAAGCATCGTCGGTCGCGATCTCGTGCAGCGTGACATTCGCAATCCCCGCAAGCAGCGCGCGAGCTTGCAGCATCGGGTGCCCGCCGGCCAACACGTGCACTGCTTCGACCGCGGCCAATGTTCGCACCAGTTGCACATAGAGGTGCGGGATCGGCTCGAACTTCCCCGGCCATGTCGCCAGCCGATGCGGCCAAGAGAGCCACGTGGCGGCGTGCGGCTCCCATTCGGCCGGCATGCGATATCGAGACAATGAAAATTCTGCGCTCGCCATGCAGTTCTGTTTCTTGTTTATCCGCCGCCATACGCCGCCTCGGCGCGCCGTTTCCTCGGCCGGACCTTTATCGAACAGAAGCGAAGTGTGCAACACAAATTAGCGCCAGCCCCTCGGCCTGCCTAGAGGAAAACTAAAAAAATCGCAGCCTCTCCGTGTGCCGTCGAACGTAGTAGGCATACTCCGTATGCCGTCGGCGATGCTCTGTGCGCAGCGCACGGCGGGAGGCAGACGGCACACGGAGCGTGCCTGCTACGTTGGCGCCTTCGGGCTCGATAAAGGCATCGGCGCCCACAGCGCGGTCGGCGCCCTGGCATTGTGGGGAAATATCGCCGTGGAAATCGAAGCAATCTTCGAAATCAAAGCGGCGTGGCACGCGGCCGGAAGGCCGCGCTGTGTTACACGATCGAATCGAGCGCTCGCGCGAACTCGGAAAGCGGAAATTGGATTTCCGGCGGGCGATCCGGAAACGTGCGGTCGGCAGCGATCCGCTGGGCGTTTTTCAAGAGCCGGCTGGAAACCGCCGCCGCATCCAGCACCACGAGGACCTGGCATTCCGCGGCGCCGCTGAAGCGCCCTTCGCCCGGCAGGAAAAGCAGTTCGACTTCCGCTCGGCCGAACCGGGACGCGGCCGCGGGATCGAGCGAGAAAAGCGATTTCGCGTCCAGCCCTGCCTGCCGGCAAATCGCTTCGGCTTGCTCAGGCCGTGCCGGCCGACCGGCCACGCCAATCTTCAAATCGCCGAGCGGGCGACGCGTCAGACCGTTGCGGCAGCGCGTCAGCCATGCCGGGCGAAGAAAATACGGCGCGTTCGCTCCGTCGCGCCAACGCTTGGTGATCGAGGTCTCGCGCGGGTGCCAGAGGTGCACCAGCCGCGTGTAGGGCATGATCGATTCGAGCCGCACGCCGGCCCGGCGGAGCCGCCGGCCAAGATCGTCGTCTTCGGCCCCCCAGTTCTTGAAGTTTTCATCGAATCCGTTGACACGCTCGAAATCGCTCCGCCAAATGCCGACGTTGTTCGACACCAGTTTCGGCTTTCTCGAATGCCGAACAAACGTATACAGGCGGTGTTTGAAGTGCCGGCGATTGATGCGGCGGCGTTCCTCGTCGAGATTCCACTCCAAAAAATCTCCCCGCTCGGCTCCGACTTCGCTGAGCGTCGCCGAAAGCGCTTCGTCGGCCCGGTGGCAATCGCCGAGCATGGCGCTGCCGGGCTTGCGATGGGCCAGGTGAATCGCGACGTGGTCGGGAGGCAACACACAATCGCCGTCGATGAACAGAATATAGGGGGCCCCGGTAGCGCGGGCACCGTCGTTGCGGCTTCGCGACGGGTGATAAACCAGATGCTCGTGCGTGGTGAACAACAGTGGAAAGCCGACCCGGCGGCGAAACTCTTCGACCACCGCGGGCGTTTCATCGGTCGAGCCGTCGTCGGTCACGACGACTTCCATCCGCCCCTCGACGCCCCGCTGGCCGGCGATCGACGCCAGCGCTCGCCGCAAATGCCACGGCTTCTGATACGTCGTCACCGAGAGTGCAATTTCCGGCCCCGCCATCCTGCATCCTCTCACTTAAGGCTGTGAGGCTTGAGACGATGAGGCTTGAGGTCGGAAGAGAAGTCGTACGCTCCCTCACTCCGCCCCATTTCCCCGTCGCTGCATCCCTGCATCACCGCAACTCTGCATCGCCGCGTCTCCGCGTCTCCGCGCGCTGTCTTCGTCATCACGCCGCCACCCGCTCGGCATCGATTTCCGGATCGGGTTGCGGCAGCGCGTGTTCGAGTTCCCACAGCCGGGCCTGCTTCAGAAAACTCGTGAAGGCGGTAATCATGCAGACTTGCAAGCCGGCCAGGCCGTCGAGAAAACCGAGCCGCAACACATACAACTGCAAGAACCGCAGCGGAACGCGAAACAACATGCTGCCCAACGTTGCCGTCCGGCCGCGATCGCGCAGGTCTTGAGCGCCGAGCCGCGTGTAGTGGGCCAGCTTGGCCAGATAGCGATCGTAATTCCAAACCGGATAATGGATCAGTTGATTTTGCAGCCGGCCCGCTCGCTCCGGGGCGACATCCATCGCCTCATGCACGCGGCGCCGCGTGTAGCGGCACGGGTCGCGGCGAAACAGCCGCAGCACCGCGTCGCTATCCCAGCCGCAATGTCGAATCCGATGCCCCATGAAATAATTTTCACGGCCGATCCAATAGCCGTCCAACTCTTGCGGCTCGCGCGCCAGCACGCCGCGGATTTCGCTGGCCAGCCCGGCCGCGATGCGTTCATCGGCATCGAGCACCAACACCCACGGATGCAGCGCTTGCGGTATGGCCCAATTCTTGAAATCGGAAAAATCGATCAACTCGCGCTGAATCAGCCGGCAACCCCCGATGCGGGCAACAATATCGAGCGTGCCATCGGTCGAGCCCGAATCGGCGACCAGAATTTCATCGGCGATCGCGCGCGCGGACTCGATGCACGGGCGAATATTCATCCGCTCGTTCTTCGCCGGGATCAGAACCGTGAGCTTTGCCGGCATGCGAGAGTGATCGAGTTTTTGCAATAAATCGCTGGGAACGCCCGGGAAAGATACCAACCCGCGCCGTCGCCGACCAATAGCAATCCGGGAACCGAAGCTGGCGTGGCTGCCCGGCTTAGTTTCTTACCTATGAACTTCTCCACAGACCCCGCTTCCTTTGCGGGAGAGGGCAAGGGTGAGGGGTTCGAAAAGCGGGGATAATTTTTCGGCCGAGCCTTAGCTTCGCCGCCTGAAGCGGAACCGACTGCTGGATTCGACGCTTGCAACTGTGCTGCGCCGCACGGGCGAAAGAATCAACGCGGCGCCGGAATCTGGCGGTCCCACGCTCGATGTTGAGATAAGGCAGCGATAAATTCGGCGGCCACTCTGTTCACAGCACTGGCCTTTCCCGTTACAAGGCCATCCAAAACAGCGACGCCGCCCGAGGGTTCGCCGGTCGCTTGAAGCGCGGCGCCAGCACGTGTTCGTTTCAGAAAGTCGACCGCGGCGCCGACCGCGGCTATGGCTTTGCAGTGCTTGAACGCCTCTTCCACGAATTCAACGGCTTTCGTTTCCAACGACAATGCTTCAATGCATGCGTCGCCGCCGGGGAGGACCACGCCGTCGAACAGCACCGACGCCACCGTAGGCAGCGAAAAATCGACGGCAACTTCCTTCCCGCTGGCGACCATGATCATCCCGCCGTGGGGCGCAATGATCTTGAGTTGTGCTCCGGCCTTAATCAGAGCCTTTTGCATCGCCGCCAGGGCGACATCGTCGCAACCGTCGGCGGCCAGCGCCGCAACCTTGCGAGTTTTGACGGAATCCTTGACGGTGTTGGCCATGCTCAGCGCCGGCGAGATGAACGGCTTGCCGGTGAATTTCTTTGGCTGGAAATCTTTCGGATTGCCGTCGGCCGGAATGCTTAAGTTGATCGGGCCGGCGGATTTCGCGGGCACCTTCAGCCCCAAACCCTTGGCCACCCGCTCCGCCAAGCCGCCGTCGATTTGCGAAAGCAGGAAGACCATCCGCTCTCGAACCGGCGTTGCTGCGACCTTGCCAAGCTCGAATCGCAGCGCGTCGATGAGATGCATTTGTTCGACAGGCGACTGGCTGTTAAAAAACATTGCCGCTTGGCTGAAATGATCGAAAAAGCTCGGACTGCGCGCCCGCAACTTGGAAGCATCGATTCGTTCGCCATAGCTGACAAAGCCCCCTTCCGCGGCCGCAGCCTGGGCGGGCTCGTTGTTGCCCAACGAATTCGGCGAATAGGCGACCTTGCCGCGGTTGATCATCTGTCGCATATGCCCATCCCGCTGAAGGTTGTGCAACGGGGCAATCGGTCGATTGATGGGAATCTCATGAAAATTCGGACCGCCGAGACGGATCAATTGCGTGTCGGTGTAGGAAAATAGCCGGCCCTGCATCAGCGGATCGTTCGTGAAATCGATCCCCGGCACGAGATGGCCGACGTGAAACGCGACCTGCTCGGTTTCGGCGAAATAATTGTCCGGATTCCGATGGAGCGTCAATTTTCCAATGCGCTGCACGGGCACCAATTCCTCGGGAATGATCTTGGTCGGGTCGAGGAGGTCGAAATCGAACTTGTGTTCATCCTTTTCTTCGACGACCTGGATTCCGAATTCCCATTCGGGAAAATCGCCCATATCGATCGCTTCCCAGAGATCGCGGCGATGAAAATCCGGATCGCACCCGGAAATCCGCAGCGCCTCGTCCCACACCACCGAATGCACGCCGAGCAGCGGCTTCCAGTGAAACTTTACGAATCGGGATTTTCCCTTCTCGTTGATTAGCCGGAAGGTATGGATCCCAAAACCCTCCATCATGCGGAAACTGCGCGGAATCGCCCGATCGGACATCAACCACATGATCATGTGCATCGATTCAGGCATCAGTGAGATAAAATCCCAAAAGGTGTCGTGCGCCGATGCGGCCTGCGGTATTTCGTTGTGCGGCTCAGGTTTGACGGCGTGGATCAGATCCGGAAATTTGATGGCGTCTTGGATGAAGAACACGGGCATGTTGTTGCCGACGAGGTCGAAATTTCCCTCGTCGGTATAAAACTTCACGGCAAAGCCGCGCACGTCGCGAGCCAGATCGGTCGAACCGCGCGAGCCAGCCACCGTGGAAAATCGCACGAACACCGGTGTCTTCACCGACGGATCTTGTAGGAATCGCGCCCGCGTCAGGGGCGCCATCGATGCATAAACCTCGAATATCCCATGCGCCCCTGCGCCGCGGGCATGCACGATCCGCTCCGGAATCCGTTCGTGGTCGAAATGCGTGATCTTTTCCCGGAGGATGAAATCCTCGAGCAGCGACGGGCCGCGGTCGCCCGCCTTTAGCGAGTTCTGATCGTCGTTGATGCGCAAGCCCTGGTTGGTCGTGAGCATCTCGCCGGCGCTCTCCTCCACGTTCTGATCGAGGTCGGCAATCTTTGCATTTTCGCCTCTCTGTCGGTTGCGGGCGGGCGGTCTCGATCCGTTGTTCTTGGCCATCGTCGGATGCCCTCAGTTGGGTTGATTCGCGAGCTATTTGGTCGCGAACCGCGAGCCGGTATTTCGAGTCGATCTTGCAGAGCATTTTTGAGGCCAACGCGATCGGAACAGCGAATCCGCGAACGCTTCGGAGCCGAGCAGTACGATTGACCGCCGGCCTGCGAAATTGCCGCTGAAACTCGAACGAACCCGACCGTGGTTCAAAAGCATCCGCGATGGCCGCATCGCAATCGAGCGGTGGCGGGGGCTGGTTACCGTATCATGGATAGCCGTATTAGCAATCTCGCCTGCGGGGACAAAACGGCGGGGACAAAACGGGAGGGGTTCGATATTGGTAAAGTGGGATAGTGTCTGTTGCGCGTGCTGCGGCGAGTCGCTGGGAAACCATCTGCGAATGCAGAAAGCGGAAAGGACCGGCCTAGCGCTTTTCCGGTCTCTCGAAGCGGTCGGCCAGAAAAGCCGGCAAGCATTGCCTAGCCGGTGAAGCCTGCCGAACCGACAATCTTCTCTTGCCTTTGAGTTTGCTTCGGAGTAGCATCCTATAAAGCGTTTGCCCGCCGGAACTTAGACGAGCGATTTTCGGCAACTCGCGGCCGGCAAGCGAGTTGCGCTCCGCAAGAGCGCGACGGACATGGTTTTCGGACGGCCATGGCGGCGGCTTGGCATTAAATCGCTGGTTGGGTGATCGTCGCGCGAGATAGAATGCGGCGGCCGTCGAAGCTGCCGAGGGTCGGCCGATAAAATGACCTCCATTTTTCGAGCCGCTCATCCTGCCCTCTCCCGCACGGGGAGCGTGGGCTGCGGAGAAGTTTTTTTCGGCCGAGGCCAAGTGGATGCGTAGTTTTCAGCAAACGGATTGCTGATATTCGATTTCCAAATGCCGGGCACTTGCTTACGATTCTCTCACCGCTCGATCTCCCGCCAAAACAACTGCTCTACCGCACTTGCTGCTCTATCCCCGCTTGGATCCGGCATCGTTGGCTCCCTCACCTCCATTAATTCACTGTTGATCCAGCGCCGGAACCACGCGGCGGTGCCGCGTCGATTCCGGCTGGGCTTTTTTCTAAGGATAAAGGAATGACACGCGTCATGGCACAATTCAGCCGCAACCGTCGGCCGTTAGGGATTGCTTTCGTCTTGGGTTTGGTCGTGGCCTCGGCCGTGGCCGTTGTCCGGGTGAAGGCTGCAGCCGAGTTGAAAGGACCGCAGGCCAAAGACAAGGCCGTGGCGCTTTCGGTCACCAAGACGCTTCTGGAGGAGCATCTCACCCGGCATCCTCTCGATACCGAAATTTCGCGGCGCTGCTTCAAGGAATTCATGAAGACGCTCGATTCCTACAAGCTCTATTTCTGGCAGAGCGATTTCGACACCTTCAAGCAGTCGCAAGATGAACTGGCCTCGAAAATCAGCCATGGCGACATCGGCTTCTCCTATCAGGTGTTCGAAACGCTGCTCACCCGCATCGACGAGCGCATGAAGCTCGTCGATAACATTCTGGCGAATGCCGACAAGCTTGATTTTTCGACCGACGAAGAAATGGTCACCGATCCCGATCTGACCACCTACGCCTCCACGCCCGAACAAATGCAAGACAAATGGACGAAGCGGATCAAATACGACCTGCTGCAGCAGGAAGTGGAAAAGACGCCCAAGGCCGAAGTCCGCGACAAGCTCAGCCGCCGTTACCATGGCTTCGCCAAGCGGATGCATCAAATCAACAGCGATGAATTGCTCGAAATGTATCTGAATGCCCTGACAACCTCGTTCGACCCGCACACAAGCTACATGTCCGGCAGCACGCTGGAAAACTTCGAGATCATGATGAAGGCCGAGCTCGACGGCATCGGCGCTTCGTTGCAATACGACGACGGCAACACGATCGTCAACGAATTGGTCGACGGAGGCGCCGCCCAGTTGGATGGCCACCTCAAGCCGAAAGACCGCGTGATCGGCGTCGGGCAGGGCGAAAACGGCGACATCGTCGATGTGGTCGACATGAGCCTCAACGACGTAGTGAAACTGATCCGCGGCAAGGCCGGCACCGTCGTGCGGCTGAAGGTGATTCCCGTCGGCAAGGCGGAGCCCAAAGTCTACAACATCACCCGGGCCAAGATCGAATTGAAGAATTCCGAGGCCCGCGGCGAAATTCTCGAGGCCGGAAAGAAAGAAAACGGCCAAGCCTACAAGATCGGCTTCATCGATCTGCCGGGCTTCTACATGGATATGGACGGGGCGCGCAAGGGAGTGCCCGATTTCAAGAGCTGCACGCGCGATGTCCGCCGTATCTTAGACGGCTTCAATGAAAAGCAGGTCGACGCCGTGATTATCGACCTTCGCCGCGACGGTGGCGGCGCCCTCAACGAAGCGATCAGCCTGACGGGCCTGTTCATCGACACTGGCCCGGTCGTGCAAGTGAAGGATTCGAAGGGTCAGGTGCAACACTACGACGATCAGGACCCGGGAGTCGCTTGGAAGGGCCCGCTGGTGGTGCTGCAAAGCAAG
Source organism: Pirellulales bacterium (assembly GCA_036267355.1). Taxonomy (NCBI): domain Bacteria; kingdom Pseudomonadati; phylum Planctomycetota; class Planctomycetia; order Pirellulales; species Pirellulales bacterium. Next base: position 56,519 of record DATAWG010000009.1, read on the forward strand.
TTTAGCGCGAGCGCCAGCGAAATTTTCGCCGGGGCAATCCAGGACTACCGCCGTGGGTTGGTGATCGGCGATCACTCGTCGCACGGCAAGGGAACGGTGCAAAGCATGCTCGACGTGGGTCAGTCGCTGTTCTTCATGCCCAATTCTCCTTCGCTGGGCGCGTTGAAGATCACGATCCAGCAGTTCTACCGCCCCGACGGCGATAGCACGCAGATGCGCGGCGTGTTGTCGGATGTCGAACTCCCCTCGCTGAGCACGCATTTGCCGGTGGGCGAGGGTGATCTCGATTACGCGTTGAAATTCGACCATGTCGATCCGGTGCCCTACACGCCCGTGGGAATGGTCGATCCGGATTTGGTGAAGCAGCTTGCGACGCTATCGGCCGATCGCGTCAAGCGGTCGAGCGATTTTGCGAAAGTCGACCAGAATATCGCTCGCTATTTGAAGCAGAAAGATCGCAAGCGGGTGTCGCTGAATCGCGAAAAATTCCTGGCCGACCAGGCCGATCGCGATGTCGACAAGGAAGAGGAGAAGGAATTCGACGATTCGAACGCCAAGCGGCCGGTCGTGAAGCGCGATTTCTACGTCAACGAGGTGCTGGCGATCACCGACGACTATATTCGCCTCTCGCATGTCAAAGTGCTGGCGACGAACTGAACCGCGTGCAAGCGGCATTTTATGGCGACGACACGGGGTGCCCGAAGCAGCTCGAAACGCAAGACGGCCAGCCTAGGATTATTGGCCAACGGCTCGTCGGGCCCTTGGGAGATTGCGATCGACGAAAGCCGTCCGGCAAGGACCGCGGGTGGCTTCAGATCGAGGATAAGGAGATCGTATTCGACTTTGAGATTGAGTCGTTGAAAATCGCCGGCAAGTTGCTACGGTTTCTCGAACCGGGCCATCGAACCGGTTCGAAGGATCGGTCGCCGCAGGAATAGGATCGCTATTTGACGCTGGGGGTGGGCAAGGACCTGTCTGTCACGCTTGTGGCGGATGACGAATACAACGACCGGTTCTTTATCTTGGTGGGCTCACGCAACGAGCCCACCGTGCGATTTGTCATCGCGGGCGACGATGTTTTCCATATCCTGACCGCGTTGCGCAGCGTCGGGGAAGATATCGAGGTCGACTCGTAAACGGCTGCGCCTCCACGGCACAATCGTAGCCCATGCCCTAGCGTTTGTCTGAGGCGCTTCGTGAGAGGGCATAGTTCCTTGCCGACCGCTCGCCCGATCATCAAGGCTTGGTTGGTTCGGAGCGCGCGAGAGAACTTCCCAACCAGGCCCACGGATGGTAATTTAGTGCTTCCAATCCATTGGGTGAACCAATTTTTCGCGATACTTTTTAATCGTGCGTCGCACGAGGAGAATGAACCAGTCATGGCCAAACCGCATCGCACCCTCAAGAAGGCCAACCACGGCCGCCGTCCGGCCAATAGCAAGGCCCGCCGCCTCAAACGCAAAGACATCCGCACCTGACACCCGCCGGAAACGAACCTCCGTTTCGGGGCCTTTTCGGTGTCGGTGTTGCGGCGGATGGTGCAGGAGGTGGCATTGCCGGGAGATTGCCTGTGGCTGCAAAAGATTTGATCCTCGACTTCTCCGAATACGACCTGGATCACGTCATCGGCGATTTGGAAGAAATCCGTCGTTATAATCTGCAACGCTTCGAAGTGGAGCAACTAACGGCCGTCGTCTACGCCGATCCCGAGCGCGCCATCTGCGCCGGATACAAAGACGTCACGAACAACGATTTTTGGGTCCGCGGCCACATGCCGGGCCTGCCGCTGATGCCGGGCGTGGTGATGTGCGAGGCGGCGGCCCAATTGTCGAGCTATTTCGCTCAGAAATACAATCTTTTGGGCTGCCCGGTGCTCGGGCTTGGCGGGTTGGAAGAGGTGCGATTCCGCGGCGCGGTCGTGCCCGGCGATCGACTTGTCGTCGTCGTTCGCCGTATGAAAGCTCGGCGGGGAGCGATGATTCTTTGTCATTTTCAGGGTTTCGTGAAGCAATCGATGGTGGTCGAAGGAAAGATCATTGGCGTCTGCCTGCCGATCGACGAACCGACGGCCGCGGCGCTCGCCGGCCGATCCCCGGCAACGTCCGCCGCGCCGTCGAAGTAGCCGCGGCTTCGCGGCGGTTGAACCGCATCCGAATGCAAGGGCATTGGCCATGCCGCCCCGGCGCCTGAGAGCATGCAAGAAAAGGCAGGGCAATGCAGCAGCAGATGAAGGCGCTGGTGAAACGCAAGGCCGAACCAGGCCTGTGGCTTGAAGAGGTGCCTGTCCCCGCGACGGGCATCAACGACGTGCTGATCCGCGTCGATCGAGCCGGCATCTGCGGCACCGATCTGCACATCTATAAATGGGACGCCTGGGCCCAAAAGACCATTCCCGTGCCGATGGTGGTCGGGCATGAATTCGTCGGCGAGATCGTCGAAGTCGGCGCGAATGTGACCGACTTTTTCCCCGGCGACTTGGTGAGCGGCGAAGGGCATGTCGTCTGCGGCCGCTGCCGCAATTGCCTCGCCGGCCGCCGGCATCTCTGCAAAGACACGAAAGGGGTCGGCGTCAATCGGCCCGGGGCGTTCGCCGAATATCTCGCTCTGCCGATGACCAATGTCTGGCACCACCGGCACGACATCGATCGCGACGTGGCCGCGATCTTCGATCCCTTCGGCAATGCGGTGCATACCGCCCTGTCGTTCCCGGTGCTCGGCGAGGATGTGCTGATCACGGGCGCCGGGCCGATCGGCATCATGGCCGCCGCGGTCGTGCGGCATGCCGGCGCGCGATACGTCGTCGTGACGGATGTGAACGACTATCGCCTCGGGCTGGCCAAGAAGATGGGAGCCACCTTCACGTTGAACGTGAAAGAGGGCACGCTCGCCGACGTGCAGCATCAGCTACGCATGAAAGAGGGCTTCGATGTCGGGTTGGAAATGTCGGGCAATCCGGCCGCATTTCGCGACATGCTCTCGAACATGGCCCACGGCGGCCGCGTCGCCATGCTCGGCATCCCGTCGGAGCCGATCGCCATCGATTGGAACACGGTCGTATTCAACATGCTGACGATCAAAGGCATCTACGGCCGCGAAATGTACGAAACGTGGTACAAAATGACCGTGATGCTCGACAGCGGCTTGGACATTCGCCCCGTAATCACGCACCGCTTTGCTTGCGAAGATTTCGAAAAGGGTTTTGAAGTGATGATGTCAGGCCAATCGGGCAAAGTGATTCTGAATTGGCGGGCGTGAGAATGGCTTGTGCCTGACCGCCGCGGCAACGGTCGTCACCCGCAGCGGAGATTGATGATATGCCCAACGGGATGGAGCGGTATTCGAATAATCCGCCCCCGCCGCCGCTCGATTTGAGCCGGTTGAAGGTTTTGCCGCTCTCGATGCGCAAGAGCCTGACGCGCGTCGACGACATTCTCGTCGATCCCGCTGCTCCCGCGCCGCCGCTGGCCACGCAGCTGATGGAGCGGATCGCGGAATGCGCGGAGCGAATTCGAGCTGCCCGGCGGCGGGATGCGAGCGTAGTGCTAATCTATGGGGCCCATTTGCTGCGCAACGGAACGGCGCGAATCCTCGATGCCCTGATGGAAGGCGAATGGCTCACCCACGTTGCCACCAACGGAGCCGGGACCATCCACGATTGGGAGTACGCTTGGTTCGGGGCTTCGACCGAAAGCGTGCGCGAAAATGTCGCCGCCGGCACCTTCGGCGCCTGGGATGAAACGGCCAAGAACATCCACCTCGCGATCATGGCCGGCGCTCTCGCCGGCCGCGGATATGGCCAATCGTTGGGCGCGTTTATCGAGAGCGACGGCACGACGCTGCCGGCGACCGACGATTTGCTGCGGGCGATCCAAGAATCGCCGGAGCATCCGCTCACCTCGGCGCGGGCCGATTTGCTCCAAGCAATGCGTTCTCAGCATTGGCCGGCCGGACGAAATTACGTCGAACATCGCTGGAAGCATGCGTCGATATTGGCCGCCGCTGCCCGGCACGGCATTCCGGCCACCGTCCATCCCGGCATCGGCTACGACATCATCGCCAACCATCCGGTGTTCAGCGGCTCGGCGATCGGCCGGGCGGCGGAGTTGGATTTCAAGCTATTCGGCGGGTCGGTCGAGCGGCTCGATGGCGGCGTCGTGTTGTCGGTCGGCTCGGCGATCATGGGTCCGCAAGTGTTCGAAAAAAGCCTGAGCTGCGTGAACAATCTACGGCTGCAAGCCGGCCGGCCGGTGGTGCGCGATCTGTCGATCTATGTCGTGGATCTGCAAGACGCCGGCGGCTGGGATTGGACACAAGGCGAGCCGCCGAAAACCAACCCGGCCTATTACCTCCGCTTTTGCAAGAGCTATGCCCGCATGGGCGGCGCGTTGCACTACCTGCAATCCGATAACGCGGCGTTCGTGCATCATCTGTTCCACGCCCTGAGCTATCAATGACCGCCGCCGTGTGCCAGTGGCAGACGGAAGAGCTGAATCGTTTAAAGTAGTAGGCATACTCCGTATGCCGTCTGCCGGTCGAAAACGCACTGCGATCGCCGCGGTCGCCGCGAGCGCAGACGGCACACGGAGTGTGCCTGCTACGTAGCCGTGTGCACTGGCTCTGCCAGATGCTGTGTGAAGCTTGACGGTGAAAAAAACACTGGCAGAGCGAGTGGCATACGAAGACATCCTGGCGACCAATCCTCGAATGGGTTCTGATCGATGAACGCCGCCCGTTTCGCAGCCATTACTGAGCGATTCGCGGGCCTGCGGATCGGCGTGGCCGGCGATTTCTGCCTCGACCGCTATCTCGAAATCGATCCGGCTCGCAGCGAAACGTCGCTGGAAACCGGCCTGGCGGCGCACAATGTCGTGCGCGTGCGGGCGCAGCCGGGTGGAGCGGGCACGATCGTCAACAATCTTGCCGCGCTCGGAGTCGGCCGAATCGAATTGCTCGGCTTCTGCGGCGACGACGGCGAAGGCTACGAATTGCGGCGGGCCTTGGCCGCTTTGCCAGGCGTGCGGCTCGAACATTTTCTCACCACTCCGCTGCGGCGCACGTTCGTCTACGCCAAGCCGCTGGTGATCGAACCCGGCCAACCGCCGCGAGAGCTGAACCGGCTGGATTCCAAGAACTGGACGCCCACGCCCGTTGAACTGCAACGCGATCTGGCGGAGCGACTTCGAAAGTTGGCCGACCGCGCCGATGCGCTCGTGCTCTTAGACCAAGTGGATGTTGCCGAGACGGGCGTCGTGACGGCGAGCTTTTGCGACGCGGCGCACGCCGCGCAAACGACACATCGCGATCTGCTGGTTCTGGCAGACAGCCGTCGCGGTTTGGGCTCGTTTCCGCCGCTCGGCTTCAAGATGAACGCCGCCGAACTGGGCCGGTTTTCCCATCCGCCCAGCGACATCAGCGGCGCCGATCTGGACCGCATCAAGCAAGCCGCAGCGGCATTGGCCGACAGCACCGAACGGCCGGTTTTCGTCACGCTGGCCGAGCGCGGCATCGTCGGCGCGATCAAGGGTCGCCCGGCCGAGCACGCCGCGGCGTTTCCGCTGCGAGGCCCGATCGATGTCGTGGGGGCCGGCGATGCGGTGACCGCGGCGCTCGCGGCCTCGCTGGCGGCCGGAGCCGAGCTGCGCGAAGCGATGGAATTGGCAATGGCCGCCGCTTCGCTGGTGGTTCATCAACTCGGCACGACCGGCACGGCGACGGTCGAAGAAATGGATCGCCTACTGAAGTTCAGCGCCAATTGAAACGGCCGATCTGCCGGAGATAGCCGCACCGGGCAAATCAATCTTCGCAATCAAGCGTCTGCGAATAAAGAGGCGGCGGGCGAAAAGGCATCGAGTGCAATTTCGCCCGCCGCTCGGGACCAAGATCGCCGGACCAAGATCTTTCGGCGAGAATTCCTGGCGTTAAACGTCGATTTCGATGTCGTTGATGGAAACGTCCGGCTCGTTGCCGCCGTCGACCAGCCGGCCCCAATCCGAGTCGCTCGAGCCGCCGGCGCCGCTCCGCTCGCTTTCGCGCTGGCACTCGATGCAATAAGTCGCATAGGGGAGCGCGTTGAGCCGGGCCATCGGGATTTTCACCCCGCATCCCTCGCACACGCCATATTGGCCGATGCGCATCCGTTCCAAGGCGTTTTCGATACGGGCTAGTTCGCGGCTTTCCACCTCGGCCAATTGCGAACTAATTTCGTCTTGTGCCGAATCGAGGGCCGCATCGACCACGTCACCGGCCGCCTGAGCGCGGAGTTCTTTCAGTAGGCTCAAGTCGCCCGCCAACGCTTGGCGCAATGCATCGCGCCGCTTGATCAAGATCTGTCGCATGCCGAACAATGAGTCTTTGCGTGCCATATGTCCCCATTCCACTTCGTTGTCCGACCAAGCGTCCAAACCGCGGGAGATCGGCCATCTCGCTACTGCCGATTATCGAATCGATTTTCGATTTCTGGCTGCCGTATGCCCTTTGATAGGCGCGTTGCCGCCGACCAAATTGTCCCCCTGCGTTACGCTAAAACCGTCCAGCGAATGTTCCAGAGTGCCTCGGGTTTCCTTGTTTCCGCCATTACATCAACCCAATTTGTCAGCGCTCGAATCTGGTTGTTAAACCCCGCGAATCGCGTTCCGGCTGCAACCGAAATATACTACGCAACTCAGCACGGACAGATCGGCCTAATTTCCTCTCGACGAGAACAATTTTCGCCTATCGGATTCCGCGGCTTAACCATTGCGCGGCCAAAGGCTTAGCGCAGTAATTCAGCCCATTTTTGTGCGGCATGACAGTCCCGCTACAAAATGTTTCAAAACGTCGCCGGACACTTTGTGAGCCAACTCGCTCGCCAAGCGTTACCGCCGACCGGCCGCCAACCAGATAAGCTTGGTTGTCCGTGCGACATCCAAACGCGCTCGTTTGCAGCCTTGGGATAATCGGCACAATCGGCAAAGATGTGCAGCACTTTTTTGCCGATTGCGGCAACAATCGCGTCTTTGGCGGCCAGCACATGTGCGGCGGACAGCAACAGAAGTTCCGCAATCCTCCTGAATAGCCCATCTGCTGGCTTTCCTGGCGATAGCCATCGAGGATTTCAGCTAGGGCGGCCCGTTGACTTGGCTCGCCTATAAGCTACATCTCCTGTGTTCCTTCCCATTTACAGCGGGTGGATGCGAGCGCGGGATGACAGAGTCGCCAAAGACAACGAATGCCCCCCTTCTTGGGAGACCGAGCGATGCCTTGGTGCTTCGTCTGCTCAACACTGCGCACGAAGGTCGGCTGATCCGGCTCGCCGCGGCCAAATGCACCGTGGGATCGGCGGTCAATTGCACCTTGCGAGTTCAAGCTGCCGGGGTCAAGCCTGTGCACTGCTTGATTCTTCGGGGCCCAAGCCAAACCATTGTTCGCCGCTGGTCCAGCCAGACACAGCTCAACAACGAGCCGTTTAACGATGCTCCGCTGAAGATCGGCGATCGGCTGGCAATTGGCCCACTCGACTTGGAAATCGTCGAAGGGATTGCTCCGCAACGTGTGGCGAACAAGGGTTTCGCGAGGGCGAAGTCTGGCCTGCAAGCCGATCTTGCGCCGTCGGCCGTTGCCGCAGGCAGCGGAGGCCCGCCGTCCGCCACGGCCGTCATCGAGATGCCTGGCGCGGGAAAGAGCGATTCGATCGCGCCTGCCACGCCCGCCAATCGTCGGCAGATTCGCCGCCTTCGTCGCCGGCTTCGACGTGCGCATCTTCGCATCGCCGACTTGGAAGCAAAGGTCGTCGAGCAATCGGAGCGGATTGCCGCCGCGGAAACGGCTTACGCTCAACTCGAAGCCGGCCTGGCCGCGGCCGACGCGAAACGCAGCCGCCTCGAATCCGACCTTGCCACGCTCACGGCAAAGCATGCCGACACCGACGCCCGGGGCCAGAAGGCTGCCGCAGAGCGTGAAGCGGCCGGCGTCGAACTCGCGCGGCTGGAGTCGGAGCTCTCCCTAGCCGCCGCGACAATCGCGCAGCTCGAGCGTCAGCGCGGCGCTCGCGATGCCGAACTAGCCGCCGCCGCGGCAGCCGTCGAAAGATCTCGCGCAGAACTTGCAAACCGCGCAGAGCAGCTTCGCGCGTTCGAACTGGCACTCTCCGAGCGGAAAGATCGGTGGGAATCCGCATACGCGAGCCGAGATCGCGATTTGCACGAGCAGTTGGCCGAGAGTGCGCGACAGCTCGCCTCGCTCCGCCAACAGGCCGAATCGCTCGCCAAGCAAGCCGTCGAGATCGAAAATCGCAAGAACGAGACCGAATCTTTCGCCGAGCAAAACCACGAGATTGCCGCCCGATTGGAAAGTCAAGCGGCCGCGGTCGCCGCGCGACAAGAGGAATTGAACCAGTGTCGGGAAAACTGGCAGGCGGAGCAGCAACGGCAGCAGCAGCAATTGAGCGACCGCGCCGACGAGCTCGAAGCCCGGCAACACGCGGTCGCCGAAGCCGATGAGCGGCGGAAGGCGGACCAAGAGCGCGAGGCCAACCGGTTGGCCGAACGTGAGTCGTCGCTCGAACAAAAGCTTGCGGCACTGTCGACGCGCGACACGTCGCTAGCTGCAACCGAAGCATCGCTGTCGGAACGGGAAGAATCGCTGCGATCGCTGGCCGACGCGCTCGCGTCCGACCGCCAGGCCATCCAGGCCGAACGGGAAGCCATCGAACAAGAACGCACCGCGAATCTGACCGTGCGCGAGGCGATCGACGCCGAGCGGCAAGCAATTCAAAACGAACGCAGCGCGCTCGCCGCCGGCCTCGAATCGCTCGCCGCCGATCGGGCCTCGCTGCAGACCGGCGTCGAACAGCTCCAAAGCGATCGCGGTCACTTGGCCACGCAGCTCGCGGCAGCGGAATCCCGCGAACGCGAAGTGCAGGTTCAACTCGACGAAATCGCTTCGCAGCGGACCGCCGTCGACGGCGAGCGCAATTCGTTGGCGACCGAGCGGCAAGCATTGGAAGCGGAACGGCAGGCCATCGAGACGCTCCGCCACGAATTCGAGACGAAGCAAACCGAGTTGGCGTCGCAACGCGAAGCCCTCGATGCCGACCTCCGCGCTCTCGAGGCCGACCGTCGGACGTGGGACGCGCAACGGCAACAAATCGAAACCGAACGCGAGGAAATTCAGGCTGCCCGACAGCGAGCGGAGACCGATCGACAGGCGCTCGAGGCGGTCCGACACAGCCTCGACGCCGAGCGGCACGATATCGATCTGCAGCGCCAATCGTCGGCCGCGATCGAGCGGCAGCTCGCCGCGCAGCGACAAGAATTGGTTGTTCAGGAACAAGCTGTCGAGGCGGCGCGGAAAATAGCGGAAGGGGCGGAGCACGAGCAGTTGTCCGCCGCGCGCGAGGCGCTCGCCGCGGAACAGCACCAGCTCGCCGAGGTCCAAGCAGCGCTCGCTGCCGCGCAAAACACGCTGGAAGCAGAACGCCCGTCGCTGATCGCCGAGCGAACCGAACTCGCCGCACAGCGAACCGAACTCGCCGCCGAACGCGACGAATTTGCCGCCGAGCGAAACGAACTCGCTTCCGGGCAAAGCGCATTCGCGGCCGCGCAGAGCCGGCTTGCCGCCGAGCAAGGCCAGCTCCATGCCGAGCGGGAAACCCTCGCCGCAGAGCGGAAGCAATTTGCCGCCGACCGGGAAAACTTCTCGGCAGGGCAGCACGAATTCTCCGTCAATCAGGAACAGGTCGCTGCCGCGTTGGATCGGTTGTCGGCCGAACAGCAGTCGCTTGCCGCCGATCGCCAGGCGTTCGAGGCCGAGCGACAAACGCATCTCGCTGAAATCGATAAGCTATCGGCCAAGGCCCGCGACGCTCTCGAACAAGTCGCCGAACAAGCCGCGGCAATGGCAGCCGCGCGCGACGAAATTCAGTGGCAGCAGCAAGCCTGGACCTTGGAGCGCGAGCAATTGCAAGCCCGGCTTGTCGCCGAGCAGGAACATTGCCAGCGTCAATCCGCCGACATGGAGACCTTGCGAAGCGAGCTGGAACGCCGCCAGGTCACCGACCGGTCCGAGCAAGTCGAAAGCGAACAGCAGCTTGAGCTACGCCGGATCGAATTGGACCGCCGCGCTGAAGCGCTTGAGGCCGAACGCCGAGATTTGCAGTCCCGCCGCGAACAACTCGACGCCGCTGCCGCGGCGGCCCTGGTTCCTCCGGCCGCCGCTGCCGATCCGGCCGCCGCCAATGCTGGAATCGTGCCGGCTGATACCGTGTCTGCAACGGCAGCGACCGAGCCGATTTTTGCGAATGCGGATGCAAGCCGACGTTTTTCCGACGAAGCTGGCCGGCCTGCGGCGATCGCCGATCGCGACAACGAAGACGTGGCAACCGACGACATCTTTGCCCGGCTTCGCTCGCTCGCGCTTCTGAAAGAGGACGGCAGCGAATCGCAGCTCATGGGATCGTCTGGATTGGACGAATCGGAAGTGGCCGAAGCAAAAAGCGATTCCCAAGAGCTGGCCGGCGAACAAGGACTTGCTCCGTTAGCGGCCGCGCCAAAGGGCGAAACGGACGAGGAATCGATCGACGACTACATGGCCCGGTTGCTTCATCGCGTCCGCGGCATATCGCAAGACCAGCCGGCCGCAGTGGTCAGGGGAGCGCCGGCCGCAGCCCGGCCGCCCGTATTCAAGCCAGCCGCAGCGGTGGCTCTTACCGAGAGCAAGCCGGCCAGCGTGGCGGCAGCCGATCATCCGCTCGACGCGAAGCCGCTACCGGCGGATCAGCCGGTGATGACGGGGCCTCTGGTCGCCCGTTCCGCGCCGCCGGAAGCGGCTGCCAATATCGCCGCCATGCGCGAACTTGCCAACACGGCCGCCCGCCGGGCAATCAGCCATCATGCGAAAGGGCGTTCGGGGCGCATCGCGGCGAGCAAGGCGTTTTCGGCCCTGCTCGTGCTGGGCGTCGGCGCGTGGCTGCTTTGGAAATCGATGGCGGGGAGTCTGGCCTACCGCTATAGCGGTGCGGCGGCCTTGATCGTCGCCGCGTTCTGGCTCGTGCAAGCGGCTGCGTTGGCACGCGGAAGCCGCATGACCAATCGCGCCGATAAGTCGAGCGGAGCCGTATCGAAAACCGGCGGCAAAAAAGCCGCGCCCGGCGGCGGCTCAAGCAATCGCTGAAGCATCGCTCAAGGGCGCGCGACCGCCGGGGCGCTGTCGATCGTCATGCTGCCGGTCAGGCCCGGATGCAGCGTCTGCCGCGGATTGTCGATCTCGGCCCAGACTCGGCTTTGACCGTTCACCGGATTGCTCTCCGGATTGACGAACACGATCCTGCCGTGGAACTGGCTTTGTGCGGCGCCGGGCAGATCGACCGTAAGCGTAACCGGCCGTCCGACGAGATCGCCGCCGACTTCATGCGCATTGATGAACGCTTCCGCCCGCAGCCGATCGAGGCGCACGATGCGCACGACGACATCTCCCGGCTGCACCCATTCGCCGCGCTGCCGCTTGATTTGCACCACCATTCCGCCGAGGGGCGCGACGATGCGCCGATGCGCGACATTGTTCGTCGCCGTCTCGACGGCGTTTTCCTTCAGTTTCGCCGTGAGCCGAGCGATCTGCTGATCTTCGAGGGCCGCCTCGACTTCGAGCGCCGCTTTTTGCTTGGTGAGCCGCAGCTCGTCAAGCTCGGTTTGCGAGACGCTCTTGCTGAATTTTTGGGCCGATTCGATCGCGCGCTGTTCCTCGGCCGTGGCCACTTCGAGCGCCTTTCTCGCGAAACGGAGCTTCACATCGTCGCTGGCCTGCTTGTCGGCGATCTCGCGATCGAGTTTTGCCTTGTCAAGGCTGAGCACGGCATCGGTGTCGTCGAGCCGGGCCAAAAGAGTCCCGTTGTCCACCGTCTGCCCCTCGCGCACGGCGATCTGCTCAATCGCGCCGGCCTCGCGGGCCGCCAGATCGACCTGGTCGATGAGCGTGACCACAACCGAATCGACATGAATCCCGCCGCCGGGCGCCGCCGCGGCAGCAGCCACGGCCGCACAGAGAGAAATGATCGGGACGATAACTATCGACGGACGGATGAACCGCATGGGAGATTGCCTTGGGGCGTGGATTGTGCGACCGGTGTTAGGGCGGCGATGCGCGAAACCGCAAGCGATTCTCAACGCCGCCTTTGGCCGGCGGCTCGCTTGCGGTTTCGCGCGTCAGAATAATACGCGGGATTGGATCGTTTCCCATAACTGGTGTAGCCAGACATAGCCCAGCGACCGCCGGCCGCAATGGATTTTGGCAACCACCGTCGCTCCCGGTCGCAATTCATCGGCCGGGATCGCCGTGCGATCGAAATCTGCCGTTACCAGCACCGTGGCGCCGGTCGTCTTGTCCGTTTGCGTGGCCAAGGCAATCCGTTTCACGTGCCCCGCGTGCGTCGTGCCCGGCTCGGTGGCCACGATAAACGACATAGCCAACGGCTTATCGGCGTGGGCCGAAGCTTCTTCCGCCGCCAGCACATGGCCGATCCGGTCGTCGGGCACTTGAATCTCGAGCACCCACGGTCCGCTGAGATCGGCCACCGTTAGCAAGACTTGCCCGCGAGTCACCGGCCGCGCGGCGAGCAATTCGCGCACGTTCCAGGTAAGCACGGTTCCGGCGAGCGGGCTGCGCATTTCCAGATCGGCACGCTGCCCGGCAAGAATTTCTTGCTGGTGGGCAAGGCTTGTCAACTGAGCTTTGGCTTCCTCTTCTTCGGCGGCAAGCTGCTCGACTTTGTCGCCGCCCCCGGCGTTGTCCTGTCCCGCGGCGAGCCGCGAATTCCGCAGGGCGCTCAATTTCTCCTGAGCCGTCCGCAGTTCGCCGTCGATGCGGCTCGATTCGAAATCCAACTGCGGGCGACGGAGCGTGCCGAGCAATTGCCCCCGTTCCACCCTATCGCCATGCGCCACTTTCAAATCGTCGCCGACCACGATCCCATCCGATCGGGCAAACACTTCCTGCCGCCGTTCGGGCTGCAATTGGCCGTGGGCCGTGACGTCGAAATCCACGGGAACGAACACAAGCGCCGCGACGACTGCCGCCGCGACGCCGAGCGCCACCAGCGCCTTCGGCAACCAGTTGAGTCGCCCAACCGCTTGCAACGCCGGCATGAACGGAACGTTTCGATACGCTTGCGCGTTGGCAAGCGCCACGGCGCTTTGCCGCGCGACGGCTTCGATCCGCTCGCGTTGGGGCGGATCGAAAATTCCGTTATCGAATCGCTCGGCAATCAACACGCCGACCAACCGCCCGGGCTCGGGCAACTTCCCGGGCGACTCTTTGGTGGGCGCCGGCTCGCGCGGCTCGATGGCGTGCAGCGGGAGCACGGCCATGGCGCGGGCGTGCGTATCGTCGAGCGCGGCTTCGAGCGGCGTTTCGATTTGCGGCGGTAACGGCGATCGATTGTCGTCGTGCCACAGCGGCTCGTCGATCTTGGCCACGACCGCCGCCAGCCGTTCGAGCAGTTGCACGCCGCTCGCCCGGCGGTCGAATTGATCGACGCCGCTGGAGGCCAGCAACCGGCATTTGCGGCCGCGAAGGACGCCGACGCTCAGCCGATCGCACCCGACCAGCGACCGGCCGTCGTTGGCGATCGTGTAGGCGGTTTGGCGGACGTCGAGGGTGGTGTGGATTTGCTCGACGAAGCGTTCGAAGCGGCCCCAGAGGATTTCGCGATCTTGCAGTTGGCGAAGTTGGCGATTGCGTTGGAAATCGCCCGCCAATTCGCTAAGCGTGGAGAGAAACCGAAGGTAACCGCGCTCCGCCGCCGGCGACACTCCTGGCCGCTGAAACACTTCGATCACCCCGCTGGTTCCCGCGTCGACCGGCAGCGGCGCCAACACGAGCAAGTAGGCCGTCGGATTCGCGGCTTGCGGATGGCCGCTCATCGCCGACAAGGGGGCCACCACCGCAGCGCTGCCGGTCGACAAGGCTGCTTCCAGCAGGTAGGTATGTCGCTGGGCGTCGGCCCAATTTTCGGCGAGCGGCAGGGCATCGAGATGGATCTGAGTCTCGAGGGCAATCTGGCCCGGGCCGCGCTGGATCCAGATCGCCCCGCCGACGGCCGCCAGTCCGCGCACCGCCCGTTGCAAAAGCCCGACGTGAAACTCCGCCACCGAAAGATCGCTGCCAGCCAGCCGCGACACGTCGTCGACCAATTCGTCGATTTCCTGCCAATCCGCCTCGGGAACGCGAAATTCATGCGATGAAGATTCGAGGCTCATACTGCCAATATACGAACGCCCGGGCCTCCGGGGAAAGGCTGGTTGCGGCTGCCCGGCCTTCGTGGGTCTTCATGGGAGAAAACAGCTGGCCAGGCCCGACAGCTGCCCATGCGATTTTTGGTTGACATTCGGGCCGGGAATTACGACACTTGAGATTGCTGCAGTGCGTCCGTCCCTCCCGCCTCCGCCCTTCCTGCCGGCCCCTACGGGCCCTGGGGCCCTTTGACGTGTTCGTTCAGCCCATGCAGCCCAGTTTGCAACTGCATTGCCACCGCTGGTCGCCGTCCGCCGCGCGGCATGATTCGGCCCTCGCGCCGGCGGCAGCAATCGCGCCCCATTGGCTTTGCCGCTGTACCGTGAGCCATTGGCTCCGCCGCTGCATCGTGTGTCACTGGCTCCGCCAGTGCTTTCTCGGGTTCCCGCAATTACTGGCACTTGCGATTCTTTTTGCCGCGTTTTCGGTGGCGTCGGCCGCCGATCTGACTGGCGAGCAAGTGTTTCAGACGAAATGCGCGGTTTGCCATGGAGCTCATGGCGAGGGAACGAAAAAGCATCGCGATCCGCTCGCCGGAAACCGCTCCCAAGGTCAACTGCTCGAGTTGATCGGCAAGACAATGCCGGAAGACGACCCGGGCACCATCTCGAAGCGCGACGCCGAAGTGGTCGCGAAATTCGTGTTCGACACCATGTATTCGCCATCGGCCCAGGCGCGCAACCGACCGGTGCGGATCGAATTGGCCCGCCTCACGGTCAATCAATATCGCCAAACCGTGGCCGACCTGATCGCCACGTTCCGCGGTCAACCGTCGCAATGGACCGATCAACGGGGATTGAAGGGCGAATATTTCTCCAGCCGGCATTTCGACGGCGGCAAGAAGGCGCTCGAACGGGTCGATCCGCAGGTGAAATTCGATCTCGGAAGAGACTCGCCGGTGCCGGGCAAAATCGATGCACATGAGTTTTCGATGCGCTGGAGCGGCTCGGTGATGGCGGAGTCGACCGGCGACTACGATTTCATCGTCCGCACGGATCATGCCGCTCGGCTGTGGGTCGAGCAAACGCATAAGCCGCTCGTCGATGCGTGGGTGAAATCGGGCAACGACACGGAATTCCGCGCGACGCTATCGCTCGTCGCCGGCCGGATCTATCCCGTGCGGCTTGAATTTGCCAAAGCCACGCAAGGCGTCGACGACAAGAAAAAGAAGGCCAAAGAAAAAGAGCGGCCCCCGGCCAAGGCCTTTGTCGAACTGTGGTGGAAGCGGCCATTCGGCGTCGACGAGCCGATTCCGGCGCGGCAACTGTCGCCCACTTGGGCTCCCGACGCGTTCGTTTGCACGACCCCCTTCCCGCCCGACGATCGCAGCTATGGCTGGGAGCGCGGCACCACGATCTCGAAGGAATGGGAGGAAGCCACCACCGATGCCGCGATTGAAGTGGCGGGCTATGTCACCACGCACCTGAACGATCTGGCCCGCACCGACGATGATGCCTCGGACCGGGGCGAAAAGCTGAAGAAGTTTTGCCGTGAATTTGCGGCAGCCGGGTTTCGCCGGCCATTGACGGCGGAGGAAGAAAAATCGGTCGTCGATCGGCAATTCGATTTGGCCAAGGATCGCGAAGTGGCGGTCGAACGCGTCGTGTTACGAGTTCTCACGTCGCCCGAGTTCCTGTATCGCGAAATCGGCAGCGGAGCGGAAGGATACAAAGACGGCTACAAGGTCGCCTCGCGGTTGTCGTATGGTCTGTGGGATTCGATGCCCGATAAGCAACTGCTGCACGCGGCAGAGGCTGGTTGGCTTGCCAACAAGGAAGTGGTCGCCAAAGAGGCGGAGCGGATGCTGCTCGACCCGCGAGCCAAGGCCAAAGTGCACGCATTCCTGCTCTCTTGGGTGAAAGCCGATCAACCGCGCGACTTGGGAAAAGACCCACAAGTGTTTCCCGGTTTCGATCCGCCGCTGATCGCCGATTTGCGCACCTCGCTCGAGCTGTTTCTCGACGACACGATGTGGTCTGAGAAATCCGATTTCCGCCAACTGCTGACGAGCGACGCGCTGTATTTGAACGGCCGGCTGGCGAAGTTCTATGGCGCCAATCTTCCGGCCGACGCGGGTTTTGGCAAAGTGAAGCTCGATGCCGAGCATCGCGCCGGCGTGCTTACGCATCCGTATCTGATGGCCAGCTTCGCGCATAGTAGAGAAACGTCGCCGATCTTGCGGGGCGTGTTTTTGGCCCGCGGCGTGTTGGCCGTTTCACTGCGGCCGCCGCCCGTGGCCGTGGTGCCCTTGTCGGTCGAATTGCAGCCGACGCTAACGACCCGCGAGCGGATTTCGCTGCAAACCAACTCCGCCAATTGCCTCGTCTGCCACGGCATTATCAATCCGCTCGGCTTTACGCTTGAGCATTTCGACGCCGTCGGCCGATACCGGGAGAAGGACAACGGCAAGCCGGTGGACGCGACCGGGACATACAAAACTCGCAGCGGCACGAGCGTAACGCTGCAAGACGCACGCGGCTTGGCGAAATTTTTGGTCGAAAGCGACGAATCTCAAAGCGCGTTTGTCGAGCAAATGTTTCACCAATTGGTGCAGCAGCCGGTGCAAGCCTATGGGCCGAACACGCTGGCGAATCTGCGCCGCGAATTTGCCGAGCAGGGATTCAACATGCGGAAATTGGCGATCGACATCATGATCGCCTCCGTGTTGCCGAAGCGAGAGACGAAAGTCGCGGAGGCGGAGAAACCGACGCGATAACCGCATAAGACCAGTAGAGAATAGCGTCCGGCGCGGCGCGTCCCTCGCTAACGCTTCGGGCCAGTGTGAGGACAGCGAAACCGCGACACTAGCCCGAAGCGTTAGCGAGGGAGACCTGCCAAACGGCACACCGATTGCCGCAAGTCATAGCGTTAGAATTAGCACCTTCCTTAGCCCAACCATCAACGATCAAAGGCCGCTCCGATGACTGCCGCCGCCACGCGTCGCGATTTTCTCCGCGCTTTGGGCCTTAGCGCCGGTTCGCTGCCGTTTATTTTAAATCTGCCGAGCCTGGCGTTTGCCAATCAATCGCGGCGGAAGCAACGCTTGGTGGTGATGTTCAGCCCCAACGGCGTCGTTCCCAGGGCATTTTGGCCCGACGAGGAAGGGGACAAATTCGCGCTCAAGGAATCGCTCAAGCCGCTCGAGCCGTTTCAAAACAAGACGCTGATTCTGCACGGCGTGTGCGACAAAGTGCGCGGCGACGGCGACAACCACATGCGCGGCATCGGCTGCCTGCTCACCGGTATCGAACTCTATCCCGGCAATATTCAAGGCGGCTCCGACACCCCGGCCGGCTGGGCCAGCGGCATCTCGATCGATCAAGAAATCAAGCAAAAGCTGCAGCAAGACGACGCCACGCGCACGCGCTTCGGCTCGCTCGAATTCGGCGTCATGGTTCCCGAACGCGCCGACACGTGGACCCGCCTTGCCTACTCCGGCGCCAACAAGCCGATCACGCCGATCGACGATCCGTATCAAATGTTCAATAGGCTCTATGGCAAGGTGAAAGATCGCGAACTGCTGGCCAGCGTGCTCGACGACGTGCAAGACGATTTGAAAAAAGTCAGCCGTGCGGTAAGCAGCGACGACCGCCGCTTGCTCGACGAGCATGCCACGTTCGTGCGCGAAATGGAGCAGCAACTCCGCGCCGATGCGGCAGCCAAGGCAGGCCATCAGGTGCCGGAAATCGATCCCGGCGTGCGGCGCGACAACGACCACATCCCGCACATCAGCAAAATGCAAATCGACTTGATGGTCAACAGCTTCGCGAACGACTTTTCCCGCATCGCCACGCTGCAATACACCAATTCCGTCGGCCAGGCCCGCATGCGCTGGATCGGCATCGATGAAGAGCACCACGGCCTGTCGCACGAACCCGATTCCAACGAAAAAGCCGTCGAGAAACTGACGAAAATCAACCATTGGTTCTGCGAGCAATTGGCGTATCTGGCGAAGCGCTTGGCCGACACCCCGGAGCCCGGCGGCCACGGCAGTCTGCTCGACAACACGCTGATCCTGTGGACGAACGAACTCGGCAAGGGCAACTCGCACACGCTCGACAATATTCCGTTCGCGCTGGTCGGCGGCGGATTGGATTTCAAGATGGGGCGCTCGCTGAAATTCCCCAGCGTGCCGCACAATCGCTTGCTTCTCTCGCTGGCCCACGGCTTCGGCCACCGCATTACGAAATTCGGCCACCCCGACTTCTGCAACGCCGGGCCGCTGAATTTGGGCTGAAAAGTATGCACCGCGTTGTCCGGGCGCGCTCGCTCGCTTCGAATCGGGCCTGCTTGTTCGGCAAATCGCCCTTTTTTGTCCGTCAGCAAGAGCCAGCCAACGATCGCCATCTCGGCGCGCGGGCCGCCTTTCCAGTTTCCGCTTCTCGGAAATTACTTCGCGGCGCTCGGCGCCGCCGTTTTTGGATCCCTTCCTGGATAATTAGGATAACCGGATCGGTGCATTTTGTTGATGAGTTCAATTCCGGATTGCTCGACGGGAATCTTCGGTTTTTGCGCGCGAGCGTAGGTAAGGGCGCCATTTTCCTCGTTCTCCACATCCGTTAGTTGAACGAGCACGATGCCGCTCAGCGTTTGCTTTCGCGATCGATCGATCCAGGGAAAGGCCGCGTCGTGGAGATGCGCCCAGCCATATTCCCCAATAACGGCGGCACGGTTGGTCTCGGCCGTGGGTGTCTCGCCGGCGTAGGCGTGATAATCGAGCACGTCGCCCAACTTGAAGTCGAACAGATCGTTTCCATACCCGCTGCCGTCCGGCCTTTTGCCACCTCCGCCGACGCCGCTCTCGGGATCGACGAGCCGGGTCGGATCTTCCTCGCGCACCGCGTTCACCATGCGCTTCAAAAGAGCCTCCATTCCCGCGGCAGCATGCCGCGGCTGCCCGGGCTCCTCGGGCGTCATCGAAAGGCCCCAGCCCTCATTGAAATTGATCCACATGACAATCGACGGATGATTCACGCGGCCGCGCACCATGCGGCGCAATTCCGACTCATAATTGCCCCACGGATCGGGCAGGAATCTGCCGGCCTTTACATAACGGCTGTAATAGTCGTCCCAGGCAATCTCGCCCGCGGAGGGCATATCTTGCCAGACGAGCACGCCGAGTTTGTCCGTCCAGTAATACCAACGATCGGGTTCGACTTTGACGTGCTTGCGGAGCATATTGTAGCCCAGCTTCCGTGTCATCTCGACATCGAATCGCAGGGCCTCGTCGGTCGGAGCCGTGTAGATGCCGTCGGGCCAATAGCCCTGGTCCAACAGGCCGTTCTGGAAGATGAACTCGTTGTTGAGCAACATGCGCGTGATGCCCTTCTTGTCCGGGCCGATCGAAATCTTGCGCATGCCGAAATAACTCCCCACCGCGTCGCCGGTCTTGCCATCCTGCTTGAGCGTGATTTTCAAATCGTAGAGAAACGGCGTTTCCGGCCACCAAAGCTTGGCCCGGGGAATGCCAATCGAGATCGGCAAACCGGGGAAGCCGGCGCCACGCCCCACTTCCTTTTCGCCGTCAAGCACGATTGCTTCGACCGTTTGCCCCGCGCCCGCCAGAGAACCGGTCGACACGACCAGGTGCATCCCACTGTGGTCGATATCCGGAAAAATCTGAATGTGATCGATATGATCGACAGGCACCGGTTCCAACCAGACCGTCTGCCAGATGCCGGCCGCGGCCGTGTAGGTGATGTACCCGGTACGGGTCTCTTGTTTGCCGTGTGGCTCTCCGCCCACGACGGGATGATGGACCGATACCACGAGTTCCTGGGAACCAGCCGGCTTCAGGGCGTTGGTGATATCGAGGCTGAAACCGTCGTAGCCGCCGGTGTGATGCCCGACCCGTTTGCCGTTGACCCACACGGTCGCTTCCCAATCGACCGCGCCGAAATTGAGCAGGATGCGCTCCCCCCGCCATCGCTCAGGCACCTCGAATGTGCGCGAGTACCAGAGTCGATCGCTGCCGTCGATCTTCTTGGCGACCTGCGAGAGCACCGACTCGATTGGAAACGGCACGAGAATGTGGCCGTCGAACTTCGCCGGCGCTTCGGTCGCGGCGTTCGGGGCGATTGCGTAGTTCCACAATCCGTTGAGGTTGAGCCATTCGCTGCGCACCATCTGCGGCCGAGGATATTCCGGCAGGACGGGCTTGTCGGAAGAAACCGTTTTGCCCCAGACGGTCATGGGCACGCCGCTCGCCGGTGGCCACGGCTTATCCGCCGCTTGGAGGCCGGAGACGGAACAAACGAGCGACGCCATTACCGCGGAGCCGGCGATCACCGCACGAGCACATTCACGCAGACACAGTGTAGAGCGATTCATGAAGATCCTTTGAATTTGCAGGCAGCGTCACCAATTTAAATCGGCCCGGCACCGGGCCTGATCCATTTTACTTGGCAATGCGGTGAAAGACATTTTGGCATAAGGGGAGCCGCACCCAAAGTAGCAGGCACACTCCGTGTGCCGTCTGCCCCGCTCTGTGCGCAACCCGCCGCGAAGCGCAGACGGCACACGGAGTGTGCCTGCTACGTTGACGCCTTCATTCGAAATTCATCGTCGCCCGCACCGCGGTCGGCGCCATGGCATTGCCGGGAAAATATCGCCGTCGAAATCAAAGCGATCCAACGTAGCAGGCACACTCCGTGTGCCGTCTGCCCCGCTCTGTGCCCCAACCCGCCGCGGAGCGCAGACGGCACACGGAGTGTGCCTACTACGTTGACGCCTTATTCGAAATTCATCGTTCGCCGCAATTTTCTGTTGGAATTCGAGCCACGCTTTGTGGCATGCTACTCGCAGACGACTCGGCTCGAGGCACTTGAGACGGGCGACGCGGGAGAAGGCTACAGGCCACAGGCCACAGGCTACAGGCTACAGGACGAAGCATGTCCGCCTCCGGCGGACGTGCCCTGCTTACCTGTAGCCTTCCGCCTTCCGCCTGTAGCCTCTTCCGCACCACGCGGCGCCGGCGGTTGGTTCTTGTCCAATGGCGCTGCTAGTCCGTCTTGCTGTACAACGGTCGAACTGCTTGCGGTCGACGGCAAGCGGAGCGATTCAGCGTACCGGCCCCACCGTTTGCGGCCTGATCTCCGCAATAGATCGGACCAGGTAGTGTTTGCCGAGAAGT